>JBKBWE010000012.1:11052-20122 GCA_046289145.1 Sediminibacterium sp. | reverse complement strand
ATCCGTTAGGTTCTCTATTGCAATTAAAAAAATATCCTGCAGTAACTGGCTTGATTGGTTCCTTGGTTTTGATTTATTTGGCAGCTCATTCAGTTCAAAGTAATTGGAGTTTTGTAAATATTGAAAAATTTAAATGGACCCCTAAAATGATTGGTATTTCTCTTGGGGTAGTAGGGTTATTAGTTACTTTGGTTCAGGGTGGATTGGTAAGGGTGATTAATCCTAAAATCGGGAATGAAAAAAGTGTTTACTTAGGTCTTACTTTATATACTGTCGGGTTAATTCTTTTTGCATTTGCTACTCAAAGCTGGATGATGTTTGTATTTTTAATTCCTTATTGTTTGGGTGGAATTGCAGGCCCAGCATTACAATCCATCATCTCGGGGAATGTGCCTTCTAATGAACAAGGAGAGTTACAAGGGGCATTAACCAGCTTAATAAGTGCAACTTCAATTATTGGTCCTTTAATAATGACTGGATCCTTTGCTTATTTTACAGGTCCTTCTGCGCCATTTTATTTTGCAGGAGCTTCTTTTTTATTAGGCGCTGTGTTTATGTTATGCAGTTTAATTTGGGCGTATAAAGCATTGCATATTAAAAGAATCAAAAAATAAAAATGGCCCTGCAGAATTGCAGGGCCAGCATATCCCCCGATATGCGTCATGAACAATTTAAAGCTTTTTTAACTCGGCTATAATACTGCTTAAAGATTTCTTTTGTGGCTTCAAAGAATGCACTGGTGTATTATTTAAAGCATTTATGCCTTGTACACTGTAATAAAATTGCGTGCCGATCAGTGAAATAGTAACTATATGAATCTTCTTTTGTAAAGGTATATTGTTAGCTGTAAAACTTCTACTAGATAATTCAGGTTTTAACTGAATTACACTATTATAGTCGTCTGTGGTAACAAAAGCTATGGTATTTTTATTCGTGAAATTTGGCGGTAAAATAATATTGAATTTACCTTGTGAACCTATATTATTTAATGGTCTTGCCAATGAAATCCATCTTAATTGGTTGGTGGTTATGTCATATCGCTCAATTTCTTTTGATCCACTATTACCTGGTTGTTTATATAGCGACTGTTGGTAATTGAGTGC
The DNA here is from genome assembly GCA_046289145.1 of Sediminibacterium sp. Lineage (GTDB taxonomy): Bacteria > Bacteroidota > Bacteroidia > Chitinophagales > Chitinophagaceae > Sediminibacterium. Next base: position 19,019 of record JBKBWE010000012.1, on the reverse strand, counting down.
GGTATAATCATTCCAATTAAATAAAGGATCTACCAGTAATTGATTGGTGTAAACTATAGACTCATCTCCCTTATAAATCTTCATTCCCTGTTTTACAATATTCTCTTTATTACCTACACGAATTAGATAATTGACACCTGGGGCAATACGTAACTCTTGTCCATACGCCGTTGCAATTATACAAAATGCAAGGTCCGATTCAAGTAAGTTTTCGTTATTCAAAGAAGCTTTAATTGATCGAATAAATTCGGATTTCTCATCTAGTAAAATGACTCTGATATTGATAGTGCCAGTAACGGGTGCACCTGCATTGTTAACAAAAGCATTGGGTGGCAGAAATAAACTGAAGTGGTCGGAGAAAACGATGGTTTTTCCGTTTGAACCCAATAATGTGTCGTTGTATTTATAAACAGAAGTGGAATCGCTAATTCTTTGTAATGCCAAACTGGTAGTAGTAGAATAAGACCAGCTGGTATCATTCATTTCATTACCTGCATAGGTAGTGAAATTACCATCAGAAATTTCTTTATTGCATGAAGCTAATATTACCAAACTAATGGCTGCAATTAGATAATATTTACTGATTTTGAATAACATTACTATCGAGATACTTTGTTTGGTTTGATTGTTGCCTATCTTTTGTTTAAATTAAATCTTAGTCCCATTGCCAACCCCCCAATACTGAATCGCTGATTAAAGGCGGCATCTGGGTTAGTCATATTAGATAAATTGTACCTAAAGTATGGTTCAAAAAATAATTGAGTGTTGTAATTAATTCTTTTAGTTACCGTTATGCCTGCATACAATCCTAGTCCAATATTGCTTTTGTACACCATATTGGTTTCTTTACTCAATGGAACAGCAGTTAAACTACTGTCTAAAATAACGCCTTGATACCAACTGGAAAGATTCACCATTACTCCTGTCGTTAACCCGATACTTAAATCATCATTTCCCACTTGATAACTTGCTAGTATTGGAATATCTAAACTTCTAAACCTATTTTTAACGGTATTGGTCTTGTATCCAATTTGAGTTAAAGTACTGGTATCTCTTACAAACAAGGTATCACCAGGTGCTCTTATAATTGAGCGAACTGTTACTACTGTTGTAGTTCTGGTTTCATTTTCTGTTCTATAAGTAAAGCGTTCGTTTATTTGAGAATATTGCAATCCAGTTTTAATAGAAAAATTATCATTCAAAGGTTTTACAATTCTGAATCCTGCAGAAAATCCTGGTCTTAATGATTCACTACTGTCTTTTCTACTTAGTAATTGTGGGCTTGCAGTATTATTAGTTACTGTTTTAAATGGCATATCTGGTGAAACATACACTTCTAAATCCCAATCGGTATTTCTCAATTTTCTATCTGTTGGGCAAATCACAACATTTTTAAAACTAGATGCATGATTATATGCGCTCATTTCTTTACTAAATAAAGCAGATAGATTTCTTTTTTGCTTTATAAAGGCATTGCCTGCCTTTTGCGATAATTTATATATTTCTAAATCCTCGGCTGATTTAACTGTTTCACTTGAACTAATATAGTTAGCGTTGCCTTCTGCAATTGCCTGATTTTTATTTTTAATGGATTGATCAAAAGGAAATATAGAGCCTGATTGTTTAAATGATTGGGTAATATTTTTCTTATTTAATTTCCAATCTGTTTTATTTGAACTGTTTTCTGAAACAATGGTAGGGTCCATTTTTTCTTGAATACTATCCATTGATTTTTTGGGTGATAAATCTTCAGGCTTAATCGGCGTAGATTGCTGTTCTAAATTGCTTTTATTTAGCTGAGGCGATTGTACCGTTTCGGTTTCTTCAAAAGTAAATGGATTCCCATTCAAATAAATATAAGCGGCAGTTGAACCTGCTAATACGAGTAACAGAATAGAAGCTGCGGCCATGTATTTTTTAGGAAGCCAGAAAAAAAAGGGTCTTCTTTTTTCTTTTTCAGCCGGTTTAATGCGTTCCCAAAAATCTGCTGGTACAGATGCGCTGTGGAGATATAATTTGTGTTGAATGAACTCGTCGAATCCATCTTTGGGACCAGATAAGTCTTGTGAGGCAATTTTTTCCCATAACCTAGTGGGCACACTGGCAGTGTACTGATGTAGTTTTTGGTTAAAAATGATATCAAATTCCTTATTGGTCATTAAACGGCAATCTTTTGAAGTTGCAGAATTTGAGCCTGCAACATTTTTCGGGCTTTTACCAATTGACTTCTACTGGTACCAGCTTGAATATTCAACATTTGGGCAATCTCATCATGACTATATCCCTCAATCACGCTTAAATTAAATACCATCCTATAGCCCTCAGGCAAAGCACCAATCAATTTCAATAAATCTTCTTCACCTAAATAAGTAAATGCACTTGGATCTATTGAGGGCATGTCTGCATGATGGTCATCAATCTCTTTAAAGCTCATTTTCTTTCGCTCTAAATGCCTAATTGCGGTATTTACTACAATTCTTCTAATCCAGCCTTCAAATGAGCCTTCAAATTTGAATTGATTGATGTATTGGAAAACTTTTACAAAAGCATCTTGTAACATGTCTTCCGCCTCCATATTATCTTGAGCATACCTCATACATACCCCCATCATTTTGCCTGCGTGACGCTCAAATAGCATACGCTGGCAGGAAGGGTCCTGCTTAATACAGCCTTTTATCAACTCGTGCTCTGTCAAATGAGGTTAATTTAGGTTGACATAATATAGACGTCCTGTTCAGTTAAAATGCTGCCTGAGCTGTCTAAACTAAACAAATATGAATAAAAAAGCCCCTATAATCATAGAGGCTTCGTTATTTTATAATTATTTTAAGTTAAATACTTAAAAACTGGTCATGAATATAGTCTACTACGCTTATTAAGCTGCCCGTTTCTTTAAATACTTTTAACTGCCTATCGGCCCCGGTTCCTATTTCAAATATTTTAGCTACATGTTCTACTACATGCCTGCTGCCTAATTCGTCTACTACATCATCTACAAAATCGAGCAATTCATAAATTAAAGCCTTTGTATCTACTTCTGTTTCTTTCCCAAAATCTATAAGTTTCCCCTCAATCCCATAGCGGCTTGCCCTCCATTTATTTTCGTTGATCAATGATCGTTGATAAATCATGAAGTTGAGGTTCTGGTTCCTGAGTTTGTAAATTTTAGCGCAAATTGCTTGAAATAAAGCCGCAATGGTCATAGTTTCCATGATATTCATTGGAACATCACAAATTCTAAATTCCACTGTGTTGAAAAATGGATGAACCCTTAAGTCCCACCATATTTTTTTTGCATTGTCTATACAATTTGTCTTGATCAAAAGGTTTACGTAATTCTCATAGGCTTCAAAACTTTCAAAATGATCCGGAATCCCCGTTCTTGGGAACTTATCAAATACTTTGGTTCGAAAAGATTTATAGCCAGTATCTCTCGACTCCCAAAAAGGGGAGTTGGTACTTAAAGCATACACATGTGGTAAAAAATAACGGGCTGTATTGGCTATATGGATGGCCATTTTTCTATCTTCCATTCCAACGTGTACATGTAGGCCAAAAATAAGATTGCTTCTTGCAGCTTCTTGTAACTCGTTTACAATTTGATTATACCGAACATGGTCTGTAATTAATTGATTTTCCCAATGACTAAAGGGATGTGTACCCGATGCTCCAACCCAAAGACCCAAGTCCCCGGCAATTTGAGCAATATTACCCCTTAGTGAAGCCACATCTTTAAATGCCTCGTCAATATCTTTACAAATATCTGTTCCTACTTCAACAACAGCCTGGTGCATTTCAGCTTTCACTTTATCTTTCATGGAAAGCTGACCAACTTGAACAATTTTCTGCTCATGGCTTTTTAATTCCCTTGAAATCGGGTCTATTACCATGTATTCTTCTTCAACTCCTAAAGTAAAATGCTTATAACTTAAATTAGACATAAACTAAACATGATATAGACTGATTAATAAAGTGGCTTCCCGTTTGCGCTTCTTTTGATGTACTCGCCCCAAGTTAAATTGTCTTTTCCGTCTTCTTGAGCAAGCGCTTTTTCAATAGCATAATTTGCAGCTGTTTCTACTACCCAATCAAAATTTTCTTGCCCTACACTTTTGATATCCGCATCAGGCGCAGGATTACAAAAATCAATTGCATATGGCACACCATCTCTTAATGCCAATTCAACAGTATTAAAATCATAACCCAAATATTGATTGATTTTTAGCACTATTTCCGTCATCATTTTTAGTTTTTCTGAAGAAGGTTTAAAGTCTGCAGCATATCTAAGATGATGAGGATTCCTTGGTTCATAAGACATAATACGAACGTGTTTCCCGCCAATGCAATAACAACGATAGTACTCCTCAAATACAATTTCTTCTTGTAGTAACATAACCAACTGACCTGTTTCAGCGTGCTTTTCAAAAAAGTCATTCATATCTGTTAGCTTATACACGTTTTTCCAACCTCCACCAGCAAATGGTTTCATATATGCAGGGAAGCCAACATAGCTAAAGATTCCTTCCCAATCTAATGGGTAAGACAAATTACTAAAAGACAATTCAGCAGTATCTGTTGGTAATTCTTTTGAAGGCAATATGACTGTTTTAGGAACAGCAACTTCAATTTTTGTTGACAAGCAATTATTAAAAAATTTCTCATCGGCACTCCACCAAAATGGATTATTAATTACTGCAGTTCCACAAAGTGCTGCATTTTTTAAGTATGCCCTATAAAAAGGAACATCCTGACTAATACGATCTATAATTACTGCATATCCACTACTTTCACCTTGTATAACTTTATCAATTTTTACTGGCTCTGCTGTTATTCCCTTTACTTGTTTACTATTGATTCTTTCAATAAATGCATTAGGGAAACTTCTTTCTTGCCCAAAGAGAATACCTATTTTTTTCATAATTGCAGTTTTTAAGGTTGATTTGTAATTTAAGCTATCTAAACATAAATAAAAAAATATAGCTATCTATTTTTAATACGATGCCCTATTTTTCATTCATTACCCTATTTTTGATATTATGGCTAATCATGTTACTATTCAACCACCAGTAATGCAAATGGAGACCAGCGTGGTTTATTCTGAATATTTAGAACGAGACGTTACCATCAATATTTACTTGCCTTCTAAAATACATTACCTCGATCAAGTAAGTCTTGTATTGTTTAACGATGGGCAAGATTTAATCAAAATGGGTTTTGAAGAACTCTTTTCTGAACTATTAACAACTGGAAATATTGAGCCCATTGTTTGTGTGGGTATTCATTGCGGGCCAGAACGAAAAATGGAATATGGTACAGCTTACTCTGCCGATTTTAATGGGAGAGGTGCTAAAGCAGGATTGTACAGCAAATTTATTTTTGATGAGTTGTTGCCATTTATCAGAAAGAAATACAATGCCCCCTCATTTAAAGATAAGTCGTTTGCTGGCTTTTCTTTAGGGGCCTTAAGTGCTTTGGATATTGCTTGGAATAATGCCAGTGAATTTAGAAAAATTGGATTATTCAGTCCTTCACTCTGGTGGCGTAGGAAAGCTTATGAAGATGGATACGATGATGAACAAGATCGTTTAATGCACTTACAAATAAGAAAGGGTAAATTTCATCCTTGGTTACAATTTTTTATTGAATGCGGTGAATTAGATGAAACTGCAGATAGAAACAACAATGGTATTATTGATTCAATTGATGATGCTTTAGATTTAATTGTAGCATTGAAAGCAAAGGGATACACCGAAAATCATATTCAATATTTACAAGTAGAAAATGGCAAACACGACATTGATACTTGGGAGAAAATTATGCCCCAGTTTCTACAATGGGGTTGGGGTAAATAAAGCACTATTTATTTTCAACAGGTAATAAACAAAATAGGCCCCGAAAATATCGGGGCCTATTTTTATTTAAATAGTGTTATACTAGAAAATATAACGAACGCCTAACTGCATAGACCAAGTGCTGGCCAAGCTTAAGTTATTCTGCCATGGTTTAGTAACCAACTGGCCATTTTGTTGTTGTAAGTTGTATGTAGGACGACCAGTTGCATCATAACCTCTAAAGATAAGGGGCTGTGTGGTGGTGGTTATTTGTCTTACACCTGCATTCTTAAAAAGCATGTTACCGAAGTTTAAGATATCAGCAGTAATTTGTAAAGTATGTTTACGAGATCCAATATTTGCCATGATATCTTGAACAACTCTTAAGTCAAAACGACTTACCCAAGGTAAATATGCTTCATTACGACCTGCATATTGGTTGATGTTTTTTCTTAGGTAAGGAGTATTTTGAACGAATTGTTGCCATGCAGCTAATTGCTCTGTAGTAGTTCTAGCTGGGTTACCGCCTGATGCAGCTTGAGCTACAAAGTTAGGGAAGTAGCTAATGAACATTAGGTCTGAAGTACTATTGCCATCGTTGTTTAAGTCTCCATTAATAGTATAGCTATAGTTATTGCCCATTGCTAATTCACCAAATAAAGTGAAAGTGGTAGCAAGGTTCTTACCATAATTAAACTTGTAAGAAATAGTAGAGATTAATCTGTGAGGTGCTACATATGCAGAGTTAAATAATTGCTGGTCATTCTGAGTAGCAGTAGTTGGGTTACTCTGCCAAGTAGAAGTAGCTTGGCTACCTGGATTCGCAGTTAACTCAGTTGCATAGCTTCTAGTGTAAGCCAAAGTTCCGAAGAATCCTTTTGAAGAAGTCTTAGTTACTTGAACTGTGAAAGATCCACTATTACCTCTTGATGCATTCTCCAATACAATTGCAGAACCAATATTGCTGTACAATCTTCTGTCAGCAGTTGCAGCATAACGTGGTCTAGTATCGTCGTTATCTACTAATCTTGCATTTGGATTACGCTGATTAGCGTTTCTCATTATTACCGCGTTGATGTCTTTGGTTATTAAAGCTTCAGCAGTTATGCTCCAGCCATTACCTAATTTTTTATCAACAGCTAAGTTTGTTCTCCAAACCTGAGGGAATTTGAATTCTCTATCCATCAATACAATATTTGCATTATTTGGTAATACTCCAGCTACTGGGCTGAAGCTTCCACGATATGCATCAGGGTTTGGATTGAATAAGAAATTACCCAATAAAGCAGGATTGGTAACAGCCTGACTTGCTTGATACATTTGGCTATTGCTAGGCATATTGGTTAAGTACACAAAAGGAATTCTTCCGGTAAATAAACCTGTACCACCTCTGAACACCAAATTCTCTTCGTCAATTTTATAACGGAAACCAATTCTTGGAGAGAAATACAAAGTGCTTTGTTTAGGCCACTCACTGGTTTTGTAATTGGTTGGAACTCCATTTCTGTCAGGGAAAGAAAGAGCGGTTACGTTAGGATTCTCTAAAGGAGCTTCAGGATATAACACTTTGTCTATACGAACACCATAAGTTAATTTAAGGTTTTCGTTTACGTTAAACTCATCCTGTGCATAGATACCTAATTGACCTACTTTTAAATCTGCTGCATACACAGAAGGCTTATTAGGATCTAAAGAGAAAGTATAAGAAAATGCTGCTGGGGCTCTGTTATTAATGAAATCATCTAATGAGTTGAAAGCATAATAGCTTGCAGAACCAGGCATAAACATATTACCTACACGCTGATACTCATAAGAAGCACCCGCAGTGATGGTATGTTTACCTGCATAGTAGGTAAAGTTATTGGTTACGTTAAATACGTCGTTTTTAACATCGTTGTTTCTGGTGAATGGATCAGAACCAGCTGACATGTAGTTTTGTCCATTGTTATTGAAGATATCAACAGTTGGGAAGTAACCACCATCAATTGAACGAGTCGCTTGAATTTTATATAAAGTATCAATAAAAAGGGTAGAGAATAAAACAAAAATTTAAATATTTAAAACCCCAAAAAATTTAATAATTTTTATTAAAAAAAAAACAAAAAAAAATAAAATTTGTATACATAATTTTTTTGA
>JBKBWE010000012.1:2053-11042 GCA_046289145.1 Sediminibacterium sp. | reverse complement strand
AATTCAATTCTAATGAACCTGTTCTAACTACGTCTTTAAATTTGTAGTTAGAATTAGAAAATGCCATTGAATTCAAGCTAAAACGGTTGTTGGGTAAACGGTTAATAGTACCGCTTGCACCTACCGGTCTGAAACTAGGTCCGTTAGGAATACTAGAACCGTTTAATTGTTGGTCATTATAGCTTACTAAGTCACTGTATTTTAAAGTTAACTTGTGGTTATTGTTGATGTTCCAATCAATCTTTGCCAAGATTTTTGTATTCTTGGTAGAGAAGTTAGGGAAGTTGTCAAAAGAACCTGGATCGTATCCGTACTTCGTTCTTAAAGCGTTTGCAAACTTGTTTAATGAATCTACACTAGTATTGCTCACATTACCTGCACCAGATCCACCTCTTGGGCTGAATGTAATACCAGGTTGGCTTCTCTCTTCTTCTTCATAAGAAGCGAAATAGAATAACTTATTTTTGATAATAGCTCCACCAATTGTTGCACCAAAAATTTTGTTGCTAGATTTTACTAAAGCAGGTAATTTAACATCACCTACATTTGTTCCATTGTAATCTTGGTTTCTATAAAGTCCATAAATTGTTCCCTTTAAAGTGTTAGTACCACTCTTGGTTACTGCGTTAATACCAGCGCCAGTAAAACCAGATTGTCTTACATCGAAAGGAGCAATATTTACAGAAACCTCTTCAATTGCATCAATTGAAATAGGATTAGCACCACCACCAGGCAATGGATCTGAACTCAAACCAAAGTTGTTGTTTAAGTTAGCACCATCAATTTGGGTGTTGTTAAATCTACCATCTCTACCAGCAAAGCTAGTACCATTTGCCTGAGGCGTTAAACGAGTGAAATCGTTAATGCTACGGCTAATTGTTGGCATGGTGTTTAATAAACGCTGGTTAATTACTGTAGAAGCACCACCAGATTTATCTCCACTAGATTTTTTCTTCAATGCATTTACCACTACTTCACTCAACACTTTAGACTCATCAATCAAAGTAGGGTTAATTACATAAGGCTCACCCAGTAAAAGATAGATATCATTTACTGTTTCTACCTTCAATCCTGTGAAAGTAATTTTTAATGTGTAAGGTCCACCTGTTCTTAATCCAGGTAAAGTAAACACACCGCCTTTTTTTGCAAGTGTAGAGTACTGCGTACCAGAAGGGGTGTGAACAGCAACAAGGCTAGCACCCTCAATCGGTTGCCCATCAGCAGTTTTTACAACCCCTGAGATACTACTAGTAGTAACCTGGGCGGTTGTGATCAAAGTTGCTAGTGCAGCAACCATAATCATTGAAATTCTTTTAAAAATTCTCATAATCTTGGTTTTGTGCGGCAAATATCCGACTAAAGGCTTATGTACCCAAAATCTTGTTAAAATAATGCGCTATTTTGATCAACTTTATAAACATTGAAGCTATTATTTTGCGCATATAATTTTAGTTAATAATTTGATAGTCAGTTGATTAAGTGGTTTATTTAAAGCCAATTTTTGACTGTTAAAAACAACTGTTTGTTAATAAAAACTTAACCTGAATCCAAGTTGGAACATCCAGTTGCTCGTATTTGCCGGGTTTAAAGAGTTATTTAACTCAAAAATTGATTGTGATGACAGGGATGGGTCAAAGGAGTAAATAGGGATTAAAGATTGATTATTTTTAAAACCCTGGAAGGAAATAAGCTTCACTCTGCCTCCAGCAACCTGTAATTGTTGCCCCCATTTTGAGTTCAATAAATTGGCTACGTTTAAAATTTCAAAAGAAAAATTAAAATGAATTTTTTGTGAGTGAATTTTGATTGGGAGATACCAATTTGCTTTTAAATCTATTCGATGGGTAAAAGGAGCTCTGCTTCCATTTCTTTGGGCATACAATCCTCTTCTTTTTTGTAAATAGTTATTTGAATTGATAAAAATATTCAAAGCATCTTTTTGTTGATCGCTAGTGTAATACTTGTCATTTTTAAAAATGGGTTCAAAATGCATTTGATTGATTTCTGCCTCTCTGGGTATATAAATTAAATCATACCCTGAAACGGTTGGATCATCTCCTGAAATATTTCCTTTTCCATATACAAAACTAAATGGGAGTCCTGATTGTCCATTATAATGAATTGAACATTTGAATCGTTTGTTTTTTTGTTGTTTTATTTGAAGTTGGTATTCTGCATAAATGCGATGACCTTGACTATAATCAGAAGTAGACAATGTTATATGGTTTCTTCCATTTGTTTGTTCCATTAATCTCCAATGATTTAAAGCAATAGAATAATTGCCGTCGAATAAAGAAAAGGCTTTTCCGTACAAATACTTGATGAAACTATTTGATCGTTGTTGTTGGTGTTTCAGTTGGATCGACATTTCGTATCCATATCCAAGTTGACTATTGCTATTCTTGCTTAAAATGATGTAATCATAAGGATTAGTGCCATCTTGATTAATAGGGATTTTCAATGTATTTGAGGGTGCATGAATTAATCTAGTATCAGAACTTTCCAGTTTTGCCAAAGCATTGTTTATGTTAACATTGGAAAATATAAGCTCTGTTAGATTTTTAAAATACATGAATTGCATTGACCATGTAGTAGTTGAAGAAATTGATTTACTAAACTGTAGCGTAGATCTAAATATAGCAGGAAGCTTCAATTTTGCAGCACTTAAATAAACCGTTCCTTTATTTATCGAATGATTAATTGGGGGCAAAAAATTTAATAAAGTATTATTGGGATTAAATGGGTAATTTCTTAATTGATCTTGTTGTGAAATGTATTGGTCAATTTTATTTCCATTGTTGGAGTAAATTCCACTCAACCATGCATAAGGTATTCTACCAGTAAAAATTCCAGCGCCAATTTTTACATTAATGTTCCATTTCGGAATAAAGAAAGTTGAATAAATTCTTGGTGATGGGGTAGACAAAAGTTTCGGAAGTTTTCCTGAAATGCTTTCATGCAAATGATGCACTTGTCTTATTATGGGTATTGCTGTATTATTTGTGAAAGAATCTGTTTCTGGTAGGTTTAAAAAGCGTTCTTCATTCCATCTAAGCCCCCCTTGTAGTTGTATGTTTTTATTAAGATTAATTTTATAATTGATATAGTAAGCCCATTTTAATACATTTAAAGGAGGGGATAGTTCCTCTATATTAGATAAGTTTGAAAGCCTATTTATACTAAACTCAACCGGGTTCCTATTTTGTAAAAAATGGCTAATATCATAATAGAAGTATTGACCATTCCCATTTAACATGAAATTGTTTTTCATGATGGTATAATCTGCATCTATGCCTAATTCCAAAAAAAGTTTCCCCTTTAAAGTACTCCATCGATTGTTTAAGCCATAGCTTGTTTGACTAAGTTGGTTTAAGTAGGTTTCTTCAGAAGCACCTAGTATAATCATTCCGTCGCCATCTAATAATCTAATAAGCGGGAAAGCTTGAAGTTTGGGTGTTGTAGTAGATGAATGAAGATTATAGGAAAGTAACAATCTATTTTGAGTGAACGAATTGATTTTATTTTTCCACTCAATACTTACTGAAATGTTTTTTTGTTGTTGAATTTTTCCATTGTTCGAAAAAATCAGCATGCTTGCAGAGCTAGGGGTATTACTGTTCCTAAATGATTTCGTGGTTCTGAAATTAACAACAAATTGGTTTCTTGGGTCTAAAATCCCGTCTAATCTAATGGCCCATTTGTTAGAAGTAGAATGAACAATTTGGTCTAATATGCCAGGGTCGTATCCAAATCTTTCTTGTAGGGTTTGTCTAAATCGAGTTAGTTTATTTAGTTGATTGGTTTTACCCTGGTATTTATTGATGGAGAAAGGACTCAAAATATATTCATCTAATTGATCGGTATTAATAAAATAGAAAAGTTTGTTGTAAACAATTGGTCCTCCAATACTCAACCCCAAATGTTTATATAAATGTCTATTAGTTCTGATGGTTGTATAAGCTTCTTGAGTTGGTTTGTTTTTTCCAGACTTTGTAACAATATTTATGGCAGCTCCAGTAAAATTGCCTAATGATGCGTCATATGGTGATACAAGTAGTTGCATTTGTTCAAAACTTTCTGGCGCAGCTGCTAAATTTCCCATTTCGCCCATAATGGTGCCAGTAGGGGAAAGACCAAATTGATCATTTTGTAAAACCCCATCTATATAGTAAGCGTTATAGCGATTGTTTTGTCCTGAAAAAGAAGGAGCTCCACTGTTATTAAGATTAATATATGCATCTGGGTGATGCATCATTAAACTGCTCAATTCATTCGTTTTTATTAAAGTATTTTTTAAGAGATCAACACTTGCAGCTGCTTTATAAATATTTGTTGAACTACTTACTTGAACAGATTTTAGTTGATTTATTTTTGGTTGAAACGGAATATTAAGTAATACGTCTTCGCCCACAATAATTTGAATGAATTGAATATGAATAGTATCAGCTAAAGGGTAGATAGCTTTTAATGAATAATTGCTACTTGGCTTTAACTGATAAAATCCATAAGTGCCGCTTTTATTACTGTTGGTTTGAATGCTGGTTTGGGTGCCTTCATCGGTCAAAATAATTAGGGCGCCAAACACTAGCTTTTCTTGATAGAGTACTTTGCCGCTAATAGAACCAAAAGTGCTTTGTGCAAATATTAAGCATGGCATTAATATGAATATGCTTAATGAATAAATTTTTTTCATCCCTACATTTTGAGCTCAATGCTACTCTTATGAATTGTTAAAAAGATTCGTATTTATACGGAACAAAATTGTTTTAAAGCGGTACCATGAGTAGGTTTATGTAATTTCGCCGCTCAATTAACAAATATGTTAGATAGTATAGCAGCTGCGATTGATGATATTCGGATAGGGAAAATGGTTATTGTGGTGGATGATGAAGACCGCGAGAATGAAGGTGATTTCATTATGGCTGCAAGGTTTGCTACTCCCGAGGCAATTAACTTTATGAGCAAGGAAGGACGCGGTTTAATTTGTGCTGCTTTAACCGAAGAGCGTTGTGCAGAACTAGATTTAACGCCAATGGTAAGTTCAAATACATCCTTGCATGAAACTGCTTTTACTGTTTCTATTGATTTAATTGGTCAGGGAACAACTACAGGTATTTCTGCACAAGACCGTTCAAAAACCATTTTAGCATTGGTAAATCCAAGCACCAAAGCAAGTGATTTAGGAAGGCCCGGTCATATTTTCCCACTAAAAGCAAAGGCAGGTGGGGTATTAAGAAGGAGTGGACATACAGAGGCAACAGTTGATTTAGCCAGATTGGCCGGATTAGAGCCTGCAGGGGTATTGGTAGAAGTGATGAATGAAGATGGAACTATGGCGAGATTACCACAACTGCTTGAAATTGCACAGAAGTTTGGATTGAAAATTATTTCCATTAAAGATTTAATAGACTATCGATTAAAGGCAGATTCACTAATTCAAGAATTGGTTCGAGTGAATATGCCTACCAAGTATGGTCAGTTTCAATTAGTAGCATTTAAAGAAAATTTATCTGGTGCAGAACATTTGGCTTTGGTTAAAGGGAAATGGGAAAAAGATGAGCCAGTTCTCACAAGGGTTCATAGTAGTTGTTTTACTGGGGATATACTGGGTAGTTTAAGGTGCGACTGTGGAGAACAATTGCACAAAGCCATGCGAATGGTTGAAGCAGCTGGAAAGGGTGTTATACTATATATGAATCAAGAGGGCAGGGGGATTGGCTTGATTAATAAATTACGCGCTTATCAACTTCAAGAAGAAGGGATGGATACCGTTGAAGCCAATATTCATTTAGGATTTGGCATGGATGAAAGGGACTATGGTGTGGGTGCGCAAATTCTTCGTTCTCTTGGAATAACCAAGCTGAAATTAATGAGTAATAACCCTAGAAAAAGGGCTGGACTAAAAGGATATGGATTAGAGATAGTGGATACAGTTCCTATTGAAGTAGCCCCTAATCCTCACAACGAAAAATACTTAACTACTAAAAGAGATAAACTAGGCCATTCAATTTTAGGGGATCAATAATTTTTATTTTTTCTTCTTTTTAATGAGCTCTTTGGTTTCATCTAATTCTTTCTTTAATTGAATGGTATAGAGTGTTAACTCTTCTACTTTCTTTAGCAAAAGGGCATTCATTTGACCTAGATCTAATCCATCTTTCATAACTTCTTCAGTAGTTTGAACACCAGGTAGATGCTTATGGGTTTTGATGTATTGATCTAACACATTTAAAGGCATTAATTGATAATCTTTGTTAAAGACATGATCATACCAATCCTTAGAATTTTTAATAGCAACTTTTACTTTTTCCGTTAATATACCTTGCTCTACATATAATTTGTATCCATCCACTTGAGTATTAACGTCTCCAATTTTTACTCTCCCTTCATAAGAGTCAATAGAAAAAAATTCTTTCTCTATTGCGTCGGAACCCGCTTTATGACTGATTTTAAACGTTTGTGGGGTTTTCAGTACTTCATCCCCAGAAACCCTTGCTCCAATTGTCCAATAGCTTAAATTTTTTGGATTAGAAACGTCTCCATTAGAGAACATTATAGATGGTTCATTTTGACCACCAGATGCCCATTCATTGCTTAATTTTAATAAGATATTTTTATTTCTTGTATTTCCCGCTGCTTTTTTAATTTCAATGGGTGCACCTGGGGTTAATATACCTATTCCAACAAATCCAGCTTCTGGAAATATATTTTGCTTGTCACCAGTAGCAGCGGCATTGGCATCAACAGGAGCTACTACTGTTTTTGGCTTACTGCTTGTAGTTGGCCTTTGTGCTTGTATAGCTATTTGAAACAATACAGTTGCGATTGATAATAGCAAAACTTTTTTCATATATAACTGCTTATTCGGTTTAAAACGAAGTTAAATCAAAAATAGTGTTCATGGCCCTTAGGAATAGTAAAAAGGCGCCCAAAAGGCGCCTTCTTTTATTATCTATGATGGTGGGGGGGATGTTCCGCGTCTTCTCTTTCTTTTTCTTTGTCGTACGCTTTTATAATTGCTTTAACCAATCTATGTCTTACAACATCTTCTTCAGTTAATTCAATATGTGCAATCCCGTCAATATTTTTGAGTATTCGGGTAGACTTATCTAATCCACTTCTCATATTTCTTGGTAAATCAATCTGGGTTGGATCGCCTGTAATAATGGCTTTTGCATTTGCCCCAATTCTGGTAAGAAACATTTTTAATTGAAGGTCATTGGTATTTTGCGCTTCATCTAAAATGATGAATGCATTGTCTAATGTTCTACCCCTCATATAAGCTAATGGAGCTATTTCAATTGTTCTAGTGCTCATATAATAACCCAATTTGTCTGCAGGAATCATATCGTCCAAAGCATCATATAATGGCCTTAAGTATGGGTCAATCTTTTCTTTTAAGTCTCCAGGTAAAAAACCAAGACTTTCTCCAGCTTCAACTGCCGGTCTAGTCAATATGATTTTTTTAACCACTTTGTTTTTTAATGCTCTTACTGCAAGTGCAACTGCTGTATACGTTTTACCGGTACCTGCTGGTCCTATAGCAAAAACTATATCATTTCTATCGGCAGCATGCACCATCTTTTTTTGGTTCTGTGTTCTAGCTCTTACCGTTTTTCCATTAGGACCAAACACCAAAATGTCATTTGGGTTTCTATCTACAAAATTATCAACTACTTCAGCATCGTCACCACCTAATATTTGTTCAAAATAGCCTTCGCTTAAATGACCATTTCTTTGTAAATATTGTACGATTAAATCAATTTTTTCACGGGCAGTATCAATCTGTTCGGGTGCACCGCTCAGTTTTAATTGAGTGCCTCTTGATAGGATTTTTAATAAAGGAAATTTTTTCTTCAGTAAATCTAACTTGCCGTTGTTTACACCAAAAAATTCAATGGGATTTACCGACTCTAGGCTAATGATTGTCTCTGTCAATCTATAGGGTTTTAGTTAACGAATCAAATAATGGAGATAATTAAATCCTCCTCTTTCAAATTTAATTAATAGCATTACATATATCCTAATGATTCTTATTCACAGTTGTGGAAAGAATTACAATTTAACCATTCCTTAAACTAGGACATTAAAGTGCTTTCAATGCAGCAATCGTTGTTGTGGGGTCTGAAGACTTAAAAACAGTATTGCCAGCCACTAAAACGTCTGCGCCTGCAGCAAGAATTGATGGTGCGTTTTCTAAAGTAACCCCTCCATCAATTTCAATTAAGCAGTTGCTATTTTTTTGGAGAATTAATTGTTTTAAAGCCTTTATTTTTTCTAAAGTATGTGGAATAAAATGCTGTCCGCCAAAACCAGGATTTACACTCATTAAGCATACAACATCAATATCCTGTATTAGATCAGTTAACAATTGGACAGAAGTATGCGGATTAACAGCTACTCCTGCTTTCATTCCCAATGATTTAATTTCTTGAATATTTCTGTGCAAGTGATTACAAGCTTCAATATGAACCGTTAAAATATCAGCGCCTGCTTCCTTAAATGCAGCAGTATAGTTTTCGGGCTTTTCTATCATCAAATGTACATCACATACTTTTTGGGTTGCTTTTCTTATATGACTTATTACAGGTAATCCAAAACTAATATTAGGTACAAATTGTCCATCCATAATATCTAAATGAAACCAATCTGCTTGGCTATTATTTAGCATATTGCAATCTTGTTCTAAATTCAAAAAGTTAGCACTTAATAAGGAGGGTGCAATAATGGGCATTAGCTGTTGTTTTTAGTAGAATGCAAAAGTAAATTGTTTCATAGGGATTTTAATGGCTAATTGTTAACTAATTCTGTGACAATTTCCTGACAATACTAAGCCATGATAAAACTAAATTTGCATTTCATTCAACTACACATGAAAAAAATCTCCCTAGCTCTTGTTAATTGTTTCTTTGTTTTCGCTCTTACTGCGCAGCCACCAATGGTAAATACGCCTTCAGTAGTAGGGGATACCTTAAGATTCGTAGGCGAA
>JBKBWE010000012.1:0-2043 GCA_046289145.1 Sediminibacterium sp. | reverse complement strand
ATTTGGAGGAGATAATGCGGAAGCTTACTGGAGTTTTGATAGCAAGCATATTGTTTTTCAAAGAACCAATCCAAAAGAAGGGATTAATTGTGATCAAATTTTTGTGGGGAAAGTGCCAACAAAGGCTGGAGAAAAATTCGAATATAAATTAGTAGGAACTGGTAAGGGAAGGTCAACCTGTGCATACTTTATGCCAGATGGCAAGCATATTATTTATGCATCTACACATGAAGGTGGGGCCGATTGTCCTCCTGTGCCAGATAGGACTAAATACGGTAACAAATACATTTGGCCTTTATACAATAGCTATGATATTTACATGGCCGACTTAAATGGTAAGATTGTAAAGAAATTGACCAACGCCAAAGGGTATGATGCAGAAGCAACTTTGTCTTATGACGGGAAAAAAATGATTTATTGCAGCGATAAAAGCGGCGATTTAGAATTATATATCATGGATTTGGCAACCGGGAAAGAAAAGCAAATTACCACTGCTTTAGGATATGATGGTGGCGCATGGTTTAGTCCTGATGGAAAGAAAATTGTTTGGCGTGCAAGTAGGCCAAAAACAGATACAGAAGTAAAAGAATACAAAGAGTTATTAAAAGAAGGCTTGGTGGCACCTACTAATATGGAAGTTTGGGTGGCGGATGCTGATGGATCTAACGCTAAACAAATTACTAGTTGGGGTCAAGCCAATTGGGCACCCAACTTTACCCCAGATAGCAAGGGAATCATTATTTCAAGTAATCATGAATATCCAAGAGGATTCCCTTTTAATATGTATTTAGTAGATCTTGAAGGAAATAATAAGCAGAAAATTAGTAGAGACAAGGGTTTTGACGCATTCCCAATGGTAAGTCCTAATGGAAAGCGCATTGTATTTGGTTCTAATAGAAATAATGGTGGTACCCGAGACACCAATTTGTTTGTTGCAGATTGGGTTCAGCAATAGGTAAATTTTGTTTGTTTGTTTGTTTGGTTTGAATGGTTTACGCAATAGCGTAAACCATTTCTGTTGTATCTTGCTTGAAAATATTTTTTATGCAAACAGGATTTGTTCATCTTCATAATTTATTGCGTTGGATTATTGTAGTGTTGTTGTTGGTGTCATTATTTAAAGCTTACACGGGTTGGACCTCTAAAAAAGCATTTGCAGCTGGCGATAAAAAAGTATGGTTATTTACAATGATTGCTTCTCATATTACCCTACTGCTTGGGTTGTATCAAGTTGCGCTGGGTAGGTATGGTATTTTCAATACTAGTTTGCCAGAAGGAACTTCATTTATGAAAGATAAATTCTACCGTTTCTTTTGGATGGAGCATCCAATCACAATGATTGGCGCCATTGTGTTTATTACCCTAGCACACGGTATGTCTAAAAAAGCCGTTGCCGATGAAGTGAAATATAAAAAAGCTTTCTATTTCTTTTTGATAGCGGCAATTCTTTTACTTGCAGGTGTTCCTTGGCCTTTCAGAGGTGAAATTATTGGAAGACCCTTATTCCCTGGAGCATAGCGGTTTTAAATACCTCAGTAACTTTTTTTGAAGTCATTATCTTAAAATTCAATTGTATGCCTCATTATATAAAGTTGGGTTCAATTCCTCACAAGCGTCATACACAGTTTAGAAAACCAGATGGTGGATTGTATTCAGAGCAGTTATTTTCTACTGAAGGGTTTAGTGATGATTATTCTTTGTTGTATCATATTCATCCACCTACGCAAATTATTCATACGGATGAACCTATAGTAGTTGCTCCTAAAGTAGCAGAAGAAAAAATGTTGAAGCATAGAAGTTTTGAAGGCTTTAACGTACAACCTGAGGCAGATTACTTAAACAGCAGAAAAGCTGTTTTAGTGAACAACGATTGTCATATTGTACTTGCTGCACCTCAGCAAAGTATGACCAATTACTTCTATAAAAATGCTGATGCAGACGAACTGATTTTTATACACGAAGGAACGGGAAAGATGCTCACCAAAAACGGTCAATTGGCATTTTCTTATGGTGATTATATAGTTATTCCTAGAGGAACTATTT
>JBKBWE010000284.1:0-3726 GCA_046289145.1 Sediminibacterium sp. | reverse complement strand
AAACTAAAATATTTCACGATTCATCCATTAATTGAATACCATTGGTATTAATGGTAGTTACATAAGTATGGCAGCTTAATCCGATAGAATCATAAATTTGACCCATTGCTATTTCAACAGACTTAGCAGTAAATTCATTGGTACTCAGCATAAATATGGATGGCCCAGAACCCGATATGCCTCCACCTAAAGCCCCTAACTCTTTACTGATTTTTTTTACTTGATCAAAAGCGGGAATTAAAATACTCCGAGTAGGTTCAATCAAAACATCTTCTAAGGATCTTCCAATTAAATCATAATTGCCTTGTTCTAAACCAGCAACTAACCCTGCTATGTTCCCCCATTGCTTAATGGCATCTTTCAATAAAATTTGCTGTTTCAAAATGCTTCTTGCATCAGCAGTTCTCACTTCAATTTGCGGATGTACAATTGTTACATATAAATCAGGTACAGTAAGCTTAATAATATCTAGGGGGAAAACAGAGCGAATCAATGTTACTCCACCATAAATACAGGGAGCAATATTATCGGCATGTTTTACACCTGAAGCCAGCTTTTCACCATTCATTGCAAATCGTACCAAGTCTTCTTTTGAAAACGGATTTCCCAAAATTGCATTTGCTCCAGCAACAGCACCTGCAGAACTGGCTGCACTTGACCCTACACCACTACCAGGTTTAATTTGTTTATTAATAGTGAGTTTAAACCCAACCGGTTTCTCATAAGCTTCCATCATTGCCAATAAAGCAGCACCTGCTACATTTTGTTGTGGATCTGTAGGCAAGTTGAAGTCATCTTCATTTACAATGGTAATGCCTGGTTCATCCTTGAATTCAATATACATGATATCAAAAGGCTCATTTACCGCAAACCCTAATACATCAAACCCACAAACCATATTGGCAACGGTGGCAGGACTATGTATAATTATTTTATTTGCCATGATTACGCTACTCTTATAATATCAGCAAATACACCCGATGCAGTTACTTCAGCTCCAGCACCGGCACCTTTAACCACCAAGGGCTGTTCTGGATAACGCTCCGTATAAAACAAAACCAAATTATCTTTACCGTACAAATGATAAAAATCAGAATTAGCAGGAATATGCTGTAAACCTACTTTGGCTAGTCCTTTATCAAACTCAGCAACAAATTTTAATTTAGCATTGTTTAATTGAGCAGCTTCATATAATTGTTTAAAATGTGGTTCTTGTTTTTCCATCTCTGCATAAAAATCGTCCACAGAGCCCTCAAAACAACTAGCTGGTAAAAATGCCTCATTGGTAATTTGATTCATTTCCATTGGTTCACCAGCCTCTCTTGCTAAAATCATGATTTTACGCATGACATCTGTACCACCTAAATCTAATCTTGGATCTGGCTCAGTATAACCTTCGTCTTGTGCACGCTTTACTACTTGTGCAAAAGGAATAGTTCCGTTATAATGATTAAAAACAAAATTCAATGTACCCGATAATACTGCTTGAATCTTATTGATTTTATCGCCACTTCTTAGTAAATCATTCAAGGTCCCAATGATTGGCAAGCCTGCTCCTACATTGGTTTCATATAAAAACTGGGTGTTAAATGTTCTAGCTAATGATTTCAGCTTTTTATAATCTGCATAAGATGCTGAACAAGCAATTTTATTACAAGCCACCACTGCAATACTCTTCTGCAATAAACTGCCATATACCGATGCAACTGTATCGTTAGCAGTTACATCAACAAAAACACTATTGCGCAAGTTTTTTTGAATAATCGAGGCTACAAAGGAATGAATATTGGCTGCAGGTGCTTGATCTAATAAAGATTTCCAATTGGTTAGGTCAATACCCCCATCATCTAAAATTACTCTTCTGCTATTTGCAATTCCAACTACTTGTATTTGCAATCGCATATGTTCTTTTAAGTATTGCATTTGCTGGTATAGTTGGCTCAACAATTTACCACCCACATTTCCTGCACCTGCAATAAATACATTTAGTTGCTTATAGGTTGTTTCAAAAAAATCTTCATGCAATACGTTGATGGCTTTTTTTACATCAGCAGCAGCAATAACAGAAGAAATATTTTTTTCTGAAGAGCCTTGAGCAATTGCACGAACATTAATACCATTCCTACCCAAGCCCCCAAACATTTTTCCACTTATACCAGGATGGCTTTTCATTTGTTCACCCACTACTGCAATAATGCTTAAGTTGGTTTCTACCGTTACCGGATTTACTTTTCCATTTTCAATTTCATTAGCAAAAAAAGCATCTATAGATTGTTGTGCAAGCAATGCGTCTACTTCATTAATAGCCACACAAATGGAATACTCCGAAGAACTTTGTGTAATTAAAATCACATTGATATTGCGCATGGCCAGCACTTCAAATAAACGTTTACTAAAGCCAGGTATACCAATCATACCACTGCCCTCTAAACTCAGTAATGCAATTTTATTGATGCTAGATATACCGCGAACAATATCATTATTGGAAACTGCATGTTGCTGTATAACAGTTCCAGCTGCATCTGGTTCAAAAGTATTTTTCACCCATACCGGAATATTTTTTTTCATTACCGGTTGTATCGTAGGCGGATAAATAATTTTTGCCCCAAAATGAGAAAGCTCCATGGCTTCTTGATAAGAAATGGCTTCTATAGGTTTTGGATTTTGTACCAATCTTGGATCAGCAGTCATCATACCAGTCACATCTGTCCATATTTCTAGTGTGCTTGCATTGGTGGCTGCTGCAAATATGGCTCCTGTATAATCAGACCCACCTCTACCCAAAGTAGTCGTATACTTTTTATCATTTGAAGCAATAAAACCAGGGGCTACATATAATTGTGCAGGATGTCTTGCTAAAAAACTGTCAATATTGGCATAGGTTTTTTCCAATTGAACCGTTGCATTGCCATATTGTTCATTGGTTAATATCAGCTGTCTTGAATCTGTCCAAACTGGCTGCAAACTCATTTCCGCCAATTTTGCGGTAATGATATAAGACGACAACAATTCACCATAGCTTACTAAACGGTCTTTAATTCTAGCAGACAATTCTCCTAATAAAAAAATACCATCACATACTCTTTCCAATTCATTGAGTTGCTGCTTTACCCAACTTAATGTTGCACTTTGGTTTTGTATATGCAATAAAGCACGTACCGTTTCTAAATGCTTTTGCTCGAGCAATTGAATTTGTTCTTTATAACTTTCGTTTCCAGTAGCAGCTTTAATTCCGATTTCAATTAATTGATCGGTCACTCCACCCAATGCAGACACTACCAGAATCGTAGCTTCTTTCTGAATCGCTTTTGAAACAATCACTGCAACCTTGCTTATATTTTCTGCGTTGGCTACAGAACTCCCCCCAAATTTCAATACCTGCATATAAATTGTTATTAAATTAAGTACCCAAATAAATTATCATTCTTGTTAATAGGGGTAAAGTTGATATGGTATTCTTTCATATTTGCTAACAATCGCTCATAATCTGCTTTGTCTTGCATTTCAATTCCTACCAAAGCTGGGCCCGTTTCTTTATTGTGTTTTTGCATATACTCAAAACGAACAATATCATCAGTAGGCCCAAGAACATGATTAACGAATTCTTTTAAAGCACCAGGTCTTTGTGCAAAACGAATTAAGAAAAAATGCTTCAATCCTTCAAATTGTAAAGAACGCTCTTTTATTTCTTGCATCCGATCAATATCATTATTGCTTCCACTTACA
>JBKBWE010000283.1:0-3742 GCA_046289145.1 Sediminibacterium sp. | reverse complement strand
GGCAATACCAATAAAGGCAGTGGTGGAAATTTATCAGATAGTTACAATGGAATAACCAACCAAGGTATTGCTGGTGGAAAAGGAGATCAAGGAAAACCTACAGGAAATATTAATTCAGACAGTTACCAAGGAAATGCATCAAGTGGAAATGGCGGTTTGGGCGGAGCTGGTGGTGTAGCAATTAGAAGCGGTTTAGATGGTAGAAGAATTACCAAATTGCCTTCTTTTGAAGACGACTTCAATGAAAATGCAAAAGTAGCTATTGATATTACTGTAAATAAATCTGGTGGGGTTATAGCCGCAGTAATTAATCCTAAAGGCACTACAACTACCAATCAACGAATCAGAAATATTGCAATTCAAAAAGCAAAAACACTGCAATTAAATGCAGGCAATGCCGATGAACAAACAGGCACTTTAGTGTTTAATTTTAAACTTAGGAATTAATAATTTTGCATCTTTGCAGCAGTATGAATTACGCTGAAACCGTTTCCTATTTATTTAATCAACTTCCCATGTTTAGTAAAATTGGGGAAGCTGCCTACAAAAAAGACCTGACCAATACCATTGCACTTTGTGAAGTATTGGATAACCCACATAAAAAATTTAAATCAATTCATATAGCTGGTACTAACGGTAAGGGCTCTACTAGTCATATGTTAGCAGCAATTATGCAAGCTGCAGGTTTTAAAACTGGATTGTATACTTCACCTCATTTATATGATTTCAGAGAGCGGATAAAAATAAATGGCACTTGCTGTTCAGAAGAATTTGTAATCAATTTTACACATCGAATACAACATCAAATTGAAACCATCTCCCCTTCTTTTTTTGAAATCACTGTTGCAATGGCGTTTGACTATTTTGCACAGAATGAAGTGGATATTGCAATAATTGAAACTGGCTTAGGTGGCAGATTAGACAGCACTAATATTATTTTACCCGAATTAAGTATTATTACCAATATTGGTATGGACCATATGAATTTATTGGGAAATACTTTAACAGCCATTGCGGGAGAAAAAGCGGGAATTATAAAACCATTTGTTCCTGTGGTATTTGGTGAATACAATAATGAAACCTTACCCGTTTTTATTGCTGCTGCTAAATCAAGCCCTATATCATTTGCAGAGGATGAAAGGTATATTAGTGATTGGTTATATCAACAACCTTTATTAAATGTTACCGTTGTAGATAAAACCAAAAACGAGTACCAGCATTATGCGCTTGACTTAACAGGGTTTTATCAAACTAAAAATCTCTTAACAGTTTTAGAGGCTTGTAAAGTGTTACAAAAAAATGGTTGGAACATTCAATCAAACCATATAAAAGATGGATTAAGCAACGTTAAAAAACTCACAGGGTTGCAAGGAAGATGGGAAATAATTCAAGCAAATCCAACAATGGTTTTAGACGTTGGACACAATGTAGATGGCATCAAAGCCATTCTAACCCAATTAGACCTTAGTAATTTTAAACAATTGCATTGGGTAATGGGCATGGTTAAAGACAAAGATATTCAAGCAGTTTTGCAATTATTGCCAAGTACTGCAAAGTATTATTTTACAAAAGCAAGTATACCAAGAGCACTAGATGAACAAGACCTACTAACCCAAGCAAAGGAATTTGGATTAACAGGAACTGCATTCAAAGATGTTAATAGTGCAATAGATGCAGCTAAAGAAAACGCCGACTTTTCCGATTTAATATTGGTATGCGGCAGTGTTTTTGTAATTGCCGAAGTAAATAGAAAAGATCACTAATTTATGGTTTTAACCAACCCAATTTAATTGCTGCTGCAAACATTGCCCCTACCTGTGCTCCGTGGGTGAAAGAGTTTTGTAAAAGTCTATTGATAAAGTCATTCTTGCTAACTAAAACCAATTTGATGTCTTCATATTGATCAAATGAAGTATTCCCAGTTAAAGTAACTTGGGTAGCTAAATAAAAATGAGCACGATTGTTTTCTAAAGGTGGATTGGGATAAATAGAATATAATAATTCAAAATGATTGGATTGATAACCTGTTTCTTCCTCCATTTCTCTTTTTGCTGCAAGCATTGGATCTTCGCCTGGCTCAATCATCCCTCCAGGTAATTCAAGGGAAACAATTCCAGCAGCATGTCTATATTGCTAAACCATTACAATTTCATCCTGAGTTGTGACCATTATTACATTACAAAAATCTGGAACTTCAATAATAAAGTATGGATTAATGATTTGCCCGTCTGGTAATTGACAAACTTCTTCCTTTATCCGCATCCATTTTTTGGTATACACAACTGTAGATTGCTGAACTGTCCAAGGTTTTATAAGATGTTGCATGTTAATAAACGATTAATTTATTTAGACGCATCAACGCGTATAAAATAGTACAAGTTTGCATGGATTGTATAAACTTTTGCTCTTTAAATTGAGTGATAAAATCATCCCATTCCATTTCTATTACTTCTACCTCTTCCTCAGTATCTCTTACAGCGCTTGGGTCTTCTTCACCACCTGTTGCTAAAAACATATGCATTACATTGGTATTGGTGGTTGGATTAGGAGAGACTTTGCCCAAGTATATAATCTCTTCAAATTGATATCCTGTTTCTTCCAATAGTTCTCTTTCAATTGCACTTTCTAGCATTGTATCGGTTGGGTCAACACAACCTCCTGGTAATTCTAATGCAATGGTATCTAATCCTGGTCTATAAATTCTTTCAACAATGACTGTTCCCCTCTTAGTGATAGCCACGGCAGTTGCATAATCAGGAAAACCATAAACATAAAACGGCTCAATTACTGAGCCGTCATTTTTTTGATAACTATTTTTTCTAACGTCTGCCCATTGGTCTTTCACTAATTGTTCAGACTGTAGAAGTTTCCATTTGTTGATTGAAGACATTACCAATTATTTTTTTCTCTTAACATTTTAATATGAGCAGTATGGTGCTTACCATGCCATGCATACATTCCTAGTAGATACCATAAACTCATTTCTTTTTTGCTACCTGGATGATAAACCCTTCTCTCCCATTGGGTGGTTGTTAGGTCTTTGATTGCAAAATACCACCTGGTATGTAATGAATGTAATAAAGTAACAGAAATATTAACTGGAAGATGTGAAACATCATTGAGTAAAGTCCATGCATTTTCATCGTAAGGCTTAATAATTGGAGCATCTTCTGTTATTCCTAGCTTAAACCTGCAGTAAGCATTCATATGACTATCTGCCAAATGGTGAACTACTTGGTGCAATGTCCAACCTCCATCCCTATATGGTGTATGTAACTGAGCTTCATCTAAATTCAATAAGGCTTGCTCAACTTCTTCTGGTAAAAATTGAATATCTGCTAACCATTTTTTCTTTTGAATCTCAGAAAAGGGCAATGCTTCAAAATGCCCTATTGGATAACGTTCATTTATCATAGCATTAGTTTTCGGCTCTTAATTCATGACCAGTAAGTTGAATAAATACGTCTTCTAAGTTGGCATTCTTAACTTGCTTCGGTCTTTCAAATCCACTTGCTACTAAATCATCTATTAACTTATCAGGCGAAGCCATAGCAATTACTTTACCACTATCAATTATGGCAACTCTATCACAAAGAACTTCAGCTTCGTCCATATAATGTGTAGTAATAATTACTGTGGTACCCTGCAATCGGATTGCTTTAATCAGATCCCATAAATTTCTCCTTGCCTGAGGATCAAGTCCAGTGGTTGGTTCATCCAAAAAAATAATCTTAGGCTTATT
>JBKBWE010000282.1:0-3742 GCA_046289145.1 Sediminibacterium sp. | reverse complement strand
ATGTTTTCCTGGTTCAAAGTACCTATGCACCAACCGATAACCTGATGGAATTACTGTTGATGATCGATGCAGCTAAAAGAGCCAGCGCATATAAAATCATCGCAGTTATCCCATATTATGGCTTCGCCAGACAGGATCGGAAAGACAAACCAAGGGTTGCAATCGGGTCCAAACTTATAGCAACTCTGTTGGAAGCAGCCGGAGCGGATAGGGTGATAACGA
Organism: Sediminibacterium sp.; assembly: GCA_046289145.1. Classification (GTDB taxonomy): domain Bacteria; phylum Bacteroidota; class Bacteroidia; order Chitinophagales; family Chitinophagaceae; genus Sediminibacterium. The sequence continues at coordinate 3,520 of JBKBWE010000282.1, read as the reverse complement.
TGGACTTACACGCTGCACAGATTCAGGCCTTTTTTGACGTGCCTGTGGACCATCTTGACAGTTCGGCAATTTTCATCCCATACATAGAACAATTAAAATTGCAAAACCTCACTTTTGCTGCGCCGGATGTAGGAAGTACAAACAGGGTGCGCGAAATAGCCAGCTATTTTAATGCAGAAATGGTTATTTGCGACAAACACCGTAAGCGTGCCAATGAAATAGCCAGTATGGTGGTGATAGGAGAGGTTACTGGAAGAGATATTGTTCTGGTTGATGATATCTGCGATACAGGTGGTACCCTCGCTAAAGCAGCAGGGTTATTAAAAGAAAAAGGAGCAAGGAGCGTACGTGCCCTGATTACCCACCCTGTACTGAGCGGTAAAGCCTACGAGAATATCGAGAACAGTGTGCTGGAAGAATTAGTAGTATGCGACACCATTCCTTTAAAACACGATTCTCCAAAAATAAAAGTCATTTCAGTTGCCGACCTCTTCGCCATTGCAATCAGAAATGCCTACGAAAATAAAAGTATAACCAGCCTCTTTATCCATTCACAATTGAAGGGGAGAGGATGATGAGTAAACTTTAAGCTGCAAGCTCTTACTGTCCGAGGAAAACAGGCTGTGAGCTTCTAGCCTCTAGCTTCTAGCCATGATTGGTGCTTGTTTTAGGTTTTCTGCTATTATTTGAATAAATGGCAGGGCTTGCGAATTAGAAAATTTTAAGTCAGTTACTTAAAGAAATATTTGGTTGTCGTAAATGCACTATCTGCTATTAGTAGAACACGGATCTCCATGATTTTCAAGAACTATCATGATAAATCCTGAAAATCATGAAAATCTGTGTTCCAACATACGCTACACCTATGACTCGCTGTTAAATTTCCCCGGACATCATTGGCCCTAACTTTCATCTGAAAAAACTATATAATACTAAATTATCAGATTGATAATCAATAGTTTATATTCTATTTTGATATTATTTATTTGCTAGTAGCTAGAAGCTGGCAGCTAGTAGCCAAAAATCGAAGATTTTCCCGTACTTTTGCCGTCCAAAATTTTAAACATGAAAACAATTACAATCGAAGGACAACTGAGGACCGAACATGGCAAAAAAGCCGCCCGCCAGATTCGCTCTCAGGAAAACGTGCCAGGTGTAATTTACGGGGGTGCACAGGAGATTAATTTCTACGCTCCTGCAAAGGCTTTCAAGCCCTTAGTTTACACAAGCGAATTCCAACTGGCAGAAGTTAAAGTAGACGGCAAAACTTTTAAATGTATTCTGAAAGATCTTCAGTTCGACAAAGTGGATGATTCATTGATCCACGTTGACCTGCTTGAACTCGTAGACGACAAAAAAGTAGTTGCTACTTTACCACTCAAATTTGTTGGTACTTCTGTAGGTGTTAAAGAAGGTGGTAAACTGGTTACCAAAATGAAAGCACTGAAAGTAAAAACACTTCCTAAAGACCTGAGAGAGAACATCTCTGTTGATATTACCTCACTTGAACTGAATGGCAATATCCGTGTAGAAGATGTAATCGCAGAAAACATGGAAATCCTCAACTCTCCACGTATTCCTATCGCTTCGGTGGTAATGACACGTCAGTTAAAGCAGGAAGAAGCTTCTGCTGCTAAAGAAGAGAAGAAAAAATAATGGGTATCTACTCCAATATTTTAACCCCGGTACAAAATGCCGGGGTTATTTTTTTATATAGTAGCTGGTATGGAAACATAAAAAACGGTACCCTTGGGTATATTCGTTTCTACCCATATCCGGCCATTGTTTTTTTCTACAAACTCTTTACAAAGTTTTAAACCAAGACCGGTCCCTTTTTCATTCAAAGTACCTCTTCGTGAAATGATATTTGCTGCGGAGAACAACGCATCGCGGGTTGCTTTATCCATGCCATCACCTTCATCTGCAATGGCAATAATTGATTCGTGGTTTAAAGTGCGGTGATTTATGTGAATTGTTCCATTTTTATAACTGTACTTAATTGCATTAGACAATAAGTTTCTTAAGATAATCTGCAGGTGATTTGGATCTACCCATATCGGGCCACCTTCCGCACTAATTTCCACCTTCAAGCCTTTATTTTCAATCTCAGCCTGAAGCATGGAAAGCACCTGGTCCAAACCCTGCCGGAAATCTATTTTTTGAGCAGCAACCTCAATGCCCTCCAATTGACTATTACTCCATTGCAGTAGGTTGTCAAGGCCACCCTGTAATTGTTTTACATTAAGTGAGATATGATCCGTTATTTTAGTGAATTGCTCATGCGTAAGTTGCTGCTGCTTCAACAGATCTAGTGTACTTTTTAATTGGGCAATCGGTGATCTTAAATCATGCGCAATAATAGAGAAGAGTTTTTCTTTTGTCGTGTTTGAATCAGTCAGCTCATGATTTTTCTTTTCTAAACTTAGCTGACTCTGCTCAAGCTGGGTCTCGTAAAATTTTTGCTCAGAACGATAAAACATCAACCCCAGAAAAGAAAGGATAATAGCACTGGTCATATTAATCAATACCCTCGAATGAGGTAATTGCTCTAACATCCAGGGAGTAGTATCGGTAAAACGGAGAAAAATAAAGCAGGCAATGGTAAGTATAGAAAGCCATATTATGGTTGAACTTTTCTTGAAAATTAAACTAATAACTACCAGGTTGGTTATAAGATAATACTCATTGCCATTTTGAAATTTTATGGCGCTAAGACATAACACACTGGTAGATAAAATAGTTAAGACAATGCGGGCTATATGAGCAAAACGAAAATAATTGATGACCAAAAAAATCATTCCTCCTATAAAGTTTAAACTCAACAACCCCGAATTCCAGTAATGCCCTTCAGACAGATTAATAAAAATAAAAACAAGACTATGTAATGAGCCTAGCATCACCATGAAGTTCAATACGCGGGTCTTTTTTCTCTCAATCGCATCAAACTCCACGAGCACACCAATATTGATGATCTTGTTAAAAAGAGGAGGAAATTTCATAGAAAGGGGTACTTCGGATTGAAAATTATAATATATCATTGAAATCCCTTCTTTTTATTTGAGTTACGGATCAAATGGGTGGGTTATTTTTGTATATACTATGAACAAGTTTCTGATAATCGGGTTAGGCAATATTGGTGATGAATACAAGCATACCAGACATAATATCGGGTTCGATGTACTTAGTGCCTTCGTATTAAAACACAATGGCTTCTTTAAATTAGACAGGTTGGCCGAAATAGCCGAAGTAAAGTGGAAGGGTAGAACATTTATCTGTATCAAACCAACTACCTACATGAACCTGAGCGGTAAAGCATTTAAATATTGGATGGATCGCGAAAAAATTGAACTGTCTAATACTTTAACCATTGTTGATGACCTTGCCCTGCCATTAAGTAAACTCAGGTTGAGAGGTTCGGGATCCGATGCGGGTCATAATGGGCTAAAAGACATTCAGCTAACATTGGGTACCGACCAGTACCCCAAACTTCGGTTTGGTATTGGAAATGAGTATCCTAAGG
>JBKBWE010000281.1:0-3755 GCA_046289145.1 Sediminibacterium sp. | reverse complement strand
GGTGATGAAAAATATTATAAGCAATAGCCCCTAGTTTTTTGGTAATCAGGTACAAAAGGAATGAAAGATCAGGCACAAAAAACAGGGCCAGGTAAAAGCCCCAGCTTCCTGGATACATATAAAAATAAGCTCCGGTGAATAGTAAGAATAAACCAAGAGATTCGAGTTTTAATACTTGTTTCATAGAAATGATTTGATCTTTGAAGTTATTGCTAAATGCAGCATTTCTCTTCTATACAGATTCTATATTTATTTGTTCTCAGCAGATTCTGTGATTAAGTAGACACTTCGACGAATGAAACAGAACCATCTATGAGTCTTAAAATAAAAAAACTCCGCAGTGATGCGGAGGTTTTCGCTCCCAAAGCTGAACTTGAATGCAGACGATCTTGTCTGCATCCCGACCGTAGCGTCGGGACCAGCGACCCTCTGATTAATCCGCCGCGGCGGAATGCTCTAACTAACTGAGCTATTTTTCTTTGAAGTTGCCTTTTAACTCCTTTTTTGATTTCATTTAGTTTCAACAATTGGTAAAAGTCTTGAATCTGCTAATGCAGCTGTTCTATGTCCTATTCCTTTCATATAATCGATGTCAGATTCAAAGGAAAGAAAACTGTTTACACTGTTTTGTTTTATTAATAATACTGCGTCCCAATTCTCATTTTCCGGTCCAATTAAAAAATCGCCACATTCTCCCATAAATAACACTTCTCCTCCCGAATTCGTTAAAAATGGCAATGTATGTTCAATATAAAGTTGATATGCCTGTTTTCCACTTATTGGCGATGTCGGCGTAAGTTCAGGATTAGCTGAATAGTCTGCTGTTTCACGAAAACGCAGTAAGTTAAGCATCACAACACTTCCCTGTATTTGTCTCATAACAAATTTTCTTCCCGCTTCCTGTGTTGGCATTAAATAATTCTTTTCCATGTTATGGTATTTTTTTAAGTACCGACGTAAGTTTCCCGTTCAAATATTTTACTGCCTAAAGAATAAAGGCCAATTAAAATTCTAAAGGGGTATTTTATCTTATATTATTTTTTTGTCGCAGAAAATTTACCATTGGGTTGAATAAGCGTAAACCCATTGATAGTACTTTTCGCATCTCTAAGAAAATTTACTTTGACGCCTTTTGCTCCTTTGATGGCAAATTCATCTGTCTGTATGAAATCCATTTCATATTCTGGTTGGCCTGGAATAACAGCTTTTAACACGCCTTCTTCAGATAAATAAATTTTAGCAGTCATTCCCATAACTATATATTCTCCAGTATATTGATTCAAATTCACGCCCGGATTACTTTTCTCAGCTTGCTTTCTGAATACAATATCGCTTACAGTAGATTCAAAAGGAATTTTAATGGCTGAAATATTTCCCTCACTATCTACCAAAAACTCGGCATTGATAGGATTACCCTCTTCAACAGCTGTTTTCTCTGCAATTGAAAATGCAAAGTAGTTATACTGCGTTTGCCTTAAGTTAACCTGCCATTTATTAAAAATGCCAGTAATTTTTCCATTCTCTTCTTTGATCGATATTGTTCCATACCCTTTATTACTATACGTACCTGCATATGATGTTAAAGTATGCGTTTGTTTTGCATCAGATTTATACATTTCCCGCTCACTTACGCCCTTATTCATAGTTGACTTAATCATCATATTCCAATCTCTGAAAGGTGCCTTAATTAACTTATCAATCAGTATGTTGTTTAACACACGAACTAATGGTGAATTATTTTGATTTAGCGAAATAAACACACCAACGCTATCCGTAGGTAAGAAAGTAACAAAACTGCTAAATCCATTTATATTACCACCATGCCCTACGCCATAATGTCCCCTATAATTAGCAGTGTACCAACCTAATCCATAATTAAAAAAGAAATAATCAGCAGTGTACTTCGTGGGTAAATTAGGTTGTACAACCATTTGCGAACTAATTGCTTCCGTATAAAACTGATTACTGATAATGTCTTTACCCTCATATTTTCCCTGGTTAGTCCACATCAGTAACCAGTTACTCATATCCTTTGCATTTGAGCAAATGCCGCCGGCTGGTGCTACTCCGGCTAAATATTCAGGTAAGTGTGGCAATATTTGTATCTGATTATTAAAATAATTGTACCCATTTGCAAAATCCTTTTGACCAACAATACTTCCTGTGGTAGAATTAACCATCCCTAAAGGAGTAAAAAGCCTTTCCTGTACCTGCTGTTCCCAGGTCTTACCCATTACTCTTTCCAATAAGGCCCCAATTGTGATGTACATATAGTTATTGTATTGAAATTTTTGCCTAAGCGAACTACTTGGCTCCAGGTATCTAAGCTGTTGAACCATCGCTTCCCTAGTAGTTGCAGCACCACTATACCAGGCATAATCATGACGTGGCATACCGGTACGATGCGTTAACATATCACGCAAGGTGACATTATTGTTTAATTCGCTTGTTTTGAATTGCAAAACAGGGTAATAGATTTGAGCAGGAACATCCAGTTCAATCTTTTTTTGAGCCATAGGTTCACTTAATAAGGCAGCTGTAAAAGCCTTCGTACAGCTTCCAATTGCGAAAAGGGTATTTTCTGTTGCTGGTAATTTTCGCTCATAATCCTTGTAACCAAATCCTTTTGCCATTAACACCCTACCTTTTTCAACTATTGCAATGGATGCTCCTGGTACATTCCACTCTTTTAGTAATTGATCGATGGTTTTTTCAACTCCCTCCAAACGAGCATCTACTGACTGAGCATTCAGGGTTAATGCCACAAATAAGTAACTGGCAAGCACAACTAATTTTTTCATGACGATTTTTATAACTGATTAATTTTTACAAAAATCACTGCATTTTAGCTCAACAAGGGTTCTCCTTACATCTAGACACCAATAGATAAGTAGTTATATATCATATACTTAGCTCGCTATTTGATAAAAAGATAGTCTCACAACCTAAGAGAGACCATATTGTTTAATGCTATTTGTGTGCTCCTCTAAAATTTTAAAATCAGATCAGCCTAACCTTGTGCTTTACTTAATGGATCTGCAATTAGTGGCACTTTTCCTCTGTTCGCTGATCATCATTCAGGCCCAGTAATGAATATTATTTATGAGAGAGAGACTGAGAAGGAATCGTATTCAGATGATGCTTATAGCTAAACATCAGGGCGGAATTTTAATCTACTACTTGCTGGTTGATAAAATCAGTAGGCGATTGACCTGTTACTTTTTTGAAATTCTTGTAAAAAGAGGATTTAGAATTAAATCCACTATCATAAGCAATACTGAGTAATGTATATTGGCTTTGATCTTTCTCCTGTACCAATCGTTTAAACTCATTGACCCTTAGCTTATTGATATAATCAAAAAAGCTAACCCCTTCTTTATTATTAATTACCTGAGACAGATAATTAGGATGAACAGACAATCTAGATGCCAGGCTATTTAATGAAAGTGCCGGTTCAGTATAAACTTTTTCAGCATTCATCAATTGAGTTAGTTGTTTATGTATCTCATTAACTTGTTCTAAAGAAATTCCCGAGTTAGCATATTTTTTCCTGGGAGTTTCCAGCGAAAATGGTTGCACGGCTATATCACTAGCATCTTGAGTTGGTTCAATATTACCAGGGTAATCATTCCTACCAAAAATTCCTACCTGCCTTATGCCCAAAAATCCTAATAGGGTTACGAATATTACACCAGATCCATAAATTAAACTATTCTTTTTAAACACTATTATAATAACCCAGAGTAATAAAAGCC
>JBKBWE010000280.1:0-3774 GCA_046289145.1 Sediminibacterium sp. | reverse complement strand
CTGCGCTAAAAACACCTGTATGTCCTACCATATCTGCATTTGCAAAATTTAAACAAATAAAATCTGCTGATTCAGCTGCAATTTCAGGTAGAATTTTTTCAGTAAGCTCAGCCGCACTCATTTCAGGTTGTAAATCGTATGTAGCAACTTTAGGAGAAGGTGCCATGATTCTAGATTCCCCTTTAAAAGGATCTTCCCTACCCCCACTAAAGAAAAATGTTACGTGCGGATATTTTTCTGTTTCTGCAATTCTTATTTGTTTTTTGCCGTGAGCTGCCAACACTTCACCAATTGTATTGGTTAAATTATCATTTTCAAAAATCACATTCACTCCTTTAAATTTCTGATCATACATGGTCATAGTTGTATAATGCAAATTCAATGGATGCATATTTTGTTCAGGAAATGCCTGCTGGGTAAGCACTTCGGTAATTTCCCTGCAACGGTCTGTTCTGAAGTTAAAAGCAATAACTATATCTCCTTCTTCAATTTTTGCAATAGGATTTCCATCTTCCTTTGTTAGAACAGTGGGTAAAATAAATTCATCCGTAACCCCTGCATCATAACTAGATTGAATGGCTGATTCAGCAGAAAGAGCAGTGTTCCCTTTTGCATTAACCATGCAATGATAAGCCAATGCAACTCTTTCCCATCTCTTGTCTCTATCCATTGCATAGTACCTCCCACTAACAGTTGCAATGGTTCCAGTTGTCTTTTTTAGGTGTGATTCAACATCTTGTATATAACCCAATCCGCTTTTAGGATCAGTATCTCTACCATCGGTAAATGCATGTACAAAAACCTTTTCTAGTTCATGTTCATGGCAAATAGAACAAATGGCTTTTAAATGACTGGTATGAGAATGGACTCCACCATCACTCACTAAGCCTAATAAATGGAGATTTTTGCCATTCTGCTTGGCCTGCTCAATAGCATTTATTAACGCTTGATTTTTTGCTAAATAACCATCTTTAACTGCAACATTTATTCTTTGTAGTTCTTGATATACAATTCTTCCTGCTCCTAAATTTAAATGTCCTACCTCACTATTCCCCATTTGTCCGTCTGGTAAACCTACTTGTTCACCGCAAGTGATTAAAGTAGTATTTGGGTATTGAGAATATAAAGAACTAACAAATGGCACATTGGCATTTTGAATAGCATCGGCAGACTTCACTTGTCCTAAGCCCCAGCCATCCATAATGATTAAAATTACTTTTTTGCTCATGCGTTAAAGTTAACTTATTTCTCATTCAGCTTTTGGCTGTACATTTATCAAATCGGTAAAATTGACCAATTTTGGCATGATTATAGCACATTTTAAGCTTAAATGGATTTTATGAAGAATTTGATTTTAGTTATTGGTTTTATTTTGGGCGGTTTATTGAATGTACAAGCCCAATCTGAAACAGATATGGTTGTTCGGGCGCTAAAATCGGCTAACCCAGATATGATAACCACTTATTTGGATGATTATGTAGACTTAAAATTATTGGATAAGGACGAAGTGAAGAATATGAGCAAAAACCAAGCTGCTTTAGCTTTAAAATCGTTTTATGCCGATAATGGAATAAAAGGATTTGAAAAAGTTTCTGATGGAGGAAAAGGAACACTAGTATATATTTTGGGGAAATTGACCACATCTGGCAAAAGCTATAGCATAACTGTTCAGTTAAAGCAAAAAAATGGAACATTGTATATTATAACCATGAGAATTAGCTAAAGAAGGTACATGAATTCATTTGATATTGCATTGGCTACATTAATAGAAGCCGCACTTAAAGAAGATATTGGGAGTGGAGATCATTCTACTTTAAGCTGTATCCCTTCTACAAAGCAAGGCAAAGCCGTACTTAAAATAAAAGAGGCTGGCATACTTGCGGGCATAGACGTTGCAAAAAAAATATTCAACTATTTAGAACCTGGTATCGAATTTATAGCCTTTAAAAAGGATGGAGATAAAATGCAGATTGGAGAAATTGCATTTGAAATTTCTGCTTCAGTACATACTATTTTAAAGGGAGAAAGATTGGCCTTGAATTGTATGCAAAGAATGAGTGGAATTGCAACTCTTACCAATCGTTATACACAAATATTAAATGGGTACCATACTCGTTTATTAGACACTAGAAAAACAACGCCCAATTTCAGATTACTGGAAAAAGAAGCAGTAAAAATTGGCGGGGGCATTAATCATCGGTTTGGTTTATACGACATGATTATGCTAAAAGACAATCATATTGACTATTGTGGTGGAATAATTGAAGCAATAAATCAAGCTTTTGCTTATTCCAAACAATTAACAGAACCACTAAAAATTGAAGTAGAAACTAGAAATATTGCAGATGTAGAATTGGTATGTAACAGTGCTTTGAATAAAGTTGATCGCATCATGTTAGACAATTTTTCTCCAAAAGAAGTTTCAGAAGCATTAGCCATTATTAAAGGCAGGGTTGAAACAGAAGCAAGTGGTGGAATAAACTTAACTACTATTGAATCATTTGCAAAAACAGGGGTAGATTTTGTTAGTGTGGGAGGATTGATCCACCAAGCCCAAAGCCTTGATTTGAGTTTAAAAGCTAGTTTCGTGAAATAATTGACCAGATTGGCAAAGTTTTTTACCCCAAGCATGTTGTTTTTTGTAATTTTCCAGCATATATTTTATTCATGAAAGATGAATATAAAAAGTCAGCAATCCTTTTTTGCTTTGCTTTCTTTTTTCTAGGAAAATCCATTTTATTCGCACAAACTTTTGCAAAAGATAGTATTGATCAATTGCTTACTGCAAAGGGTTTGGGAATTGAACGTATACGATTTCTAAATAATATCGCAGAAATATTATCCGATAAAAATACCGAGCTAGCAATAAATTATGCCAATCTCGCTTTAACAGAAGCTGTAACAAATAATCAACCCAAAGAAAAAGGAATTGCGCTTAATAATTTAGCATGGATTAAATATAGAAAGGGAGATTTCACAAGTGCATTTGACTACAGTATTAAAGCCTTAAAATGGAATGATTCTATTCAAAACTTACCAGCCCTAGCCGCTTCGTACAGATGTTTGGCTTCAGTTTATAATTCACAGGGAAATGCAAATAAGTCTATTGAGTTCTTTTTAAAAGACCTTACGCTCCATTCTCAATTGAATGACCAAAAAAGTATTGGGAGGGCTTTAAATAACCTTTCTTTTACCTTTTTACGAGGACAAATGATTGATAGCGCCATACTTTATTCAAATAAAGCCCTATCATTTAATTTAAAATTAAAAGACGATTACTTAATAGCCTTTGCCTATAGAAATGCAGGTGACCTATCAGAAGCAAGGAAGCTACAAGATAGTGCTAAGTACTATTTTAACTTATCTATTCAATATGCAACAAAAATTAATAGCCTACAGCTTCAACTAACCGCTTTATACAGAACTGGTAGAATATTAAATCACGAAGAGAAGTATAATCAATCCATTCCTATTTTAGAAAAGGCACTCAATCTAGGTATTTCAATGGGTGCAAAATCTGAAACAGCATTAATTTATAGTTTATTAGAATTCGCTTATGAGGGCATTGGAAATTATAAAGAAGCATATCAAATTCAAAAAAAATCTAGCCTATTAAACGACTCCCTTTATCAAGAAAAAAGCAGGTCTAGGTTAGCAGAAATGCAAGCCAAATTTGAAGCCGAGAAAAAACAATCAGAAATAAATCAACTCAGAATTGAAAAAGAATTAGAAATAGAGAATAACCAAAGAAAGACGATTCTAAATTTTTCATTA
>JBKBWE010000279.1:0-3783 GCA_046289145.1 Sediminibacterium sp. | reverse complement strand
CCATTAAGTACTAAACTAAATATGCAATTGGGATTAAGAGCAGAACAAACCATTGCAAAAGGAGACCAACGAACTACCAATGTACAATTCAATAGAAATTATATTCAAGTGTTTCCTACCGCTTATTTACAATACGCTGCGAATGAAAAGAACAACTTCGTATTAAATTATGGCAAAAGAATCAGAAGACCTGATTATCAAAGCCTTAATCCTTTTGTTGAATTTTTAGACAGGTATACTTACGAGCAGGGCAATCCTTATTTAAAACCTCAATTTAGCCACAATATAGAGTTTAGTCATACTTACAAAGGGTTCTTAACCACAACCTTGAATTATACTAACACTACAGATATGATTCAGCAGGTGATCATGCAAGATGATGCCAAAAATGAGACGTTCATTAAACAAGATAATATTGCCACACAACAACAAATTGGATTATCTATCAATGCATTTAATCAGTATACTAAGTGGTGGAGTGGTAATATTTATGTGAATGTAGCTAACAACAAATTAACAGGTCCTATTAACAATGAGCCAGTTAGTATATCAGCCACTACATTTATGGCCAATATTAGTCAGCAGTTTAAATTAAATAAAGGATATAGCGCTGAATTAAGTGGTTTTTATAGGTCAGAAGGGTTGGAAGGAGTTTTTAGAATTAAACCATTTGGAATTGTAAATATTGGTCTTAGTAAGCAGATCATGAAAAATAAAGGAACCATCAGAATTAACGTAAGAGATATATTTTGGTCTCAAAAAATAAAAGGTGAAAGCAAATACGGAACAGTGGATGCCAACTTCAGACAATTTAATGATAACCGAATTGCCAATATCAGTTTTACTTATCGATTTAGTAAAGGAAAAGCTGCAACTGGTCCAAGAAAACGTGGAGGCGCAGATGATGAACAAAGCAGAGTAGGGGTAGATTCAGGTAAATAAGTATTTTCTCTCATGTCGTATATCCGGCCTTGGTTTCTACCAGGGCCTTTTTTTTGTACCTTCGTAAAAAATAATAATATGCCATCTTTTGATATTGCCAGCGCTGTAGATATTCAGGTATTAGACAATGCCATCAACACAGTTAAAAAAGAAGTTGCTACTCGTTATGATTTTAGAGACACCGATGTTAAAGTAGATTTAAATAAGAAAGATTATATCATTTCTTTGGAAGTGAATACTGAAATGCAAATGAAGCAATTGATTGATATTTTAATTAGTAGATCAATGAAACAAGGAATAGATGGAAATGCATTTGACTTTTCAAAAGATGCATACCCAAGCGGAAAAACCATCAAAAAAGAAGTATCGGTTAAAAACGGGCTACGCCAAGAAGATGCCAAAAAAATTGTCAAAATGATTAAGGACAGTGGCGCTAAGGTTCAAGCAGCTATCATGGATGATATTATTCGTGTTTCAGGTAAAAAATTAGATGATTTGCAGGAAGTAATAGGCAAGTGTAAGACTGGAGACTTTGGTGTTCCCCTTCAATTTGTAAATATGAAGAGCTAAAACCGAATATTTAGTCCCTTTTTTGGTTAAAAACGATATTTGCAGTACATTTGCACTCCAAATTTTAAATAATCGTACGGCCAAATCCGTACCACCTAAACCAAATAGTATGAAAAAAGGTATCCATCCAGAAAATTACCGTTTTGTTGTTTTCAAAGACATGAGTAACGGTACATCTTTCTTGAGTAAGTCTACAGCTGCTACCAAAGAAACCATTGTTTACGAAGATGGTAATGAATATCCAGTAATCAAATTGGAGATTTCTAATACTTCTCACCCTTTTTACACTGGTAAGAATGTATTGGTTGATACTGCAGGTAGAATTGATAAGTTCAAAAAGCGTTACGCAAAGAAAGACTAGTTCTTTCTTTCATATAACTAAATCCTGCTCCCACAACGGTGCAGGATTTTTTATGCAATATCATTGATTACCTTTATCATAATTTAATTGTATGCAACTAGATATACTGGCTTTTGGGGTTCATCCGGATGATGTAGAATTGAGTTGTTCTGGAACCATCTTGGCTTCAATCAATCAAGGTAAAAAAGTAGGAATCATCGATTTAACTCGAGGAGAATTAGGTACAAGAGGTTCTGCTGATATTAGAGATATTGAAGCAGCCAATGCCGCTAAAATATTAGGAGTTCACCATCGGGAGAATTTGCGAATGGCCGATGGTTTTTTTGAACATTCCCAAGAAAATTTACTCAAAATTATACAAGTAATTAGAAAATTTAGACCGAGTATTATTTTAGCCAATGCAATTGAAGATAGGCATCCAGACCATGGAAGAAGTGCAAAACTAGTTGCTGATGCGGCATTTTTAGCAGGATTAAGAAAAATTAAAACCCTAGACGAAAAAGGTAATTCACAGGAAGCTTTTAGACCAACCAATATTTTTCATTATATACAAGATCGAGTTTTGACACCCCATTTTGTGGTTGATATTACTCCCTATTATGAAACCAAGATGGAGTCAATTAGGGCATATACTACCCAATTTTATAATACCGATTTAAACGAACCCAATACCTATATTTCTTCCCCCCAATTTTTAGAAACTGTTAAGGGGAGAGATTTAATGATGGGTAAGAGAATAGGCGTTTTATATGCTGAAGGTTATTTAACAGAAAAAACCATAGGGGTAAATAATTTAGACCATTTAATTCAGATAACTACCTAGTATGTCAAAAGTAAAAGTAGGAATGGTGCAAATGTCTTGCACCGGAGTTCAACAAAATAATTTGGCCAAAGCCATCGAGGGGATTAAAGACGCTGCAGCAAAAGGTGCTCAAATTGTTTGCTTGCAAGAGCTATTTACTTCGCTCTATTTTTGTGATGTAGAAGACTATGAAAATTTTAAATTAGCAGAAGCCATTCCTGGAGCCACAACAGATACTTTAGGAAAATTGGCTGCGGAGTTAGATGTAGTTATTATTGCCTCTTTATTCGAAAAGCGGACTCAAGGATTATACCATAATACTACAGCTGTAATTGATGCAGATGGAAGTTATTTAGGGAAGTATCGCAAAATGCATATCCCAGATGATCCTGCCTATTACGAGAAATTTTATTTTACACCAGGCGATCTTGGCTATAAAGTTTTTAAAACAAAATTTGCCACTTTAGGTGTATTAATTTGTTGGGATCAGTGGTATCCTGAAGCAGCTAGAATTACCTCGCTTATGGGAGCAGAGATATTATTTTATCCTACTGCTATTGGTTGGGCTACTTCTCAGGATGAAACAACCAATAATGAACAATACAATGCTTGGCAAACCATTCAAAGAAGCCATGCGGTTGCTAATGGGGTGCATGTGGTAAGTGTAAACAGGGTTGGTTTAGAGCAAAATGGTGCAATGAAATTCTGGGGTGGATCATTCGTGTCGAATCCATTCGGAAGTCTTATTTATAAAGCATCACATGATGAAGAAGAAACTACCGTAATTGAATTGGATTTAGCAAAAACAGATCAATACAGAACCCATTGGCCTTTTTTAAGAGATAGAAGAATTGATTCTTACCAGCCTATTACAAAAAGATTTATTGACGAAGATTAATATTGTTATGATTTCTCTAGACCAAGTTCCCACTATATTAGGATATGAATTTCCAGCAGAGTTTGCAAAACATGAAGCTACTTGGTTAAGTTGGCCTCACAAAGAGGCAAGTTGGCCTGATAAAATTGAAAGTATATATCCCAACTATAGTTTGTTTGTGAAATACTTAGCAATGAGTGAGAAAGTTCGAATTAATGTTACTAACGAAGC
>JBKBWE010000278.1:0-3787 GCA_046289145.1 Sediminibacterium sp. | reverse complement strand
GATCACTTTGAATTTTATGGAGCTTATTTAAATAGAACTTGTTACAATGAAACAGCTTCTATTACATTGCATTGTTTGTCTAAACATATTAATGAGCTTTTGCCAGTAGTAGCAGAATTAATAACCGATTCTATTTTTCCGGAAGAAGAGTTGATCACCTATCAACAAAATCAGCAGCAGAAACTTTCTGTCAATCTTAAAAAATGCGACTTTATTGCCAATCGATTAATTGATGAATATATTTATGGATTTCATCATCCTTATGGAAAATATACTTCTACATTAGACTATGACCAGTTAAACAGAGCTGAACTAGTAGATTTTTTTAAACGATTTTATGCAGAAGGCCATTGCACTATTTTTACTGCTGGAAAAATCCCATCCAATCTTCAAAGTCAATTAAATAAATATTTTGGTGCATTGCCTTTACAACAAAGAGCCATTCCTCATATTCAATACAATTTACAATCGGCTGTTGAAAAAAAACACCAGATCATTAATGATGCAAATGGCGTGCAGGGCGCTATTAGAATAGCTCGTCCATTTCCTAACAAGCACCATCCTGATTATCAAAAAACACAAATATTGAATAATGTATTTGGTGGTTTTTTTGGTTCTAGATTAATGAGTAATATACGGGAGGATAAAGGTTATACTTATGGCATCCATAGTTATATTCAAAACCATATTGGAGAAACTGCTTGGATGATTAGTACAGAAGCAGGAAGAGATGTTTGTGAAGCAACTATTAATGAAGTATATAAAGAAATGGAAATACTTAGAAATGAAGTCATAGACGAGGATGAATTGAGCTTGGTTAAAAACTATATGCTTGGCACCGTTCTAGGAGACCTAGATGGACCATTCCAATTAATTGCCAGATGGAAAAACTATGTACTGAATAATTTAGACGAGCAATATTTTTACAATAGTGTTCAACTGATTAAATCTACAGGAGCGGAAGAACTGAATGAACTCGCAAAAAAATACTTAAACCCTGAAGACTTTTACGAACTCACTGTTATTTAACTTGACTAAATAGATAAAGCATTTCAAGACCAATTTGCTTACACCTTTCAGTATACACTTTGTCTTGTTGTGGAGTTCCGTCAGATAATTTTGGATCTTCATAAGGCAACTTAAATCTTCCATCTGCGCCTTGAACAATGGGGCAAGATGCATCTGCTTGAGAACAAGTTAAAACAGCCCCATATTCTTTTTGAGGATTGGGCAAACTGGTATACACTTTTGAGAAAGCAATTAATTTAGGGGTTAGTGATCCGTATTTAACTTCATAAACAGGATTAGACGAACTATTGGTGGCAGCTATTTCAAAACCAATATTTCTTAATGCATTTACTGCATTTAAATTGAAAGCAGTCACTTCTGTACCACCAGAATAACAATATACATTTCCTATTCTATAATAAGTTGCAGCTGCTTGAGCCATTATTTGAGAAATATGGCTTCTCCTAGAATTATGCGTACAGATAAAAGTGAGCTCAATGTCTTTTGACAACTTTTTCTTTTTCGTTATATATTCACTTATTTCGGTTAATGCTGCTTTACGCTCTGCAGTAATTTGATTAAAATTATTTTTGGCTTCATCAAAAAATGATTGCAAACTTGGAAATAAAACAGGCTGTTGTGCTATTGACGACATAACTAAACAATTAACTATTAAAAAAGTAATTACGTATTTCACTTGTATAATTTTTTTCTAAACCAAAAAGCTAAATTAACTAAAGCAATTAATGCTGGCACTTCAACCAAGGGGCCTATTACACCAGCAAACGCCTGCCCGCTATTAATTCCAAATACACCAATTGCTACAGCAATAGCTAATTCAAAATTATTACCAGTTGCAGTAAATGCAATGGAAGTATTTCTTGAATAATCTGCTCCTAGTTTTTTACCTATTAAAAAACTAATGATAAACATTAATATAAAATAGACTACTAAGGGAATGGCAATTCGTAAAACATCCATTGGAATCTTCACGATTAATTGCCCTTTTAAACTGAACATAATAATGATGGTAAACAATAAGGCAATTAAAGTGATGGGAGATATAAATGGGATATAGCGATTGTTAAACCAATCCAAACCCTTCCATTTAATTAATACATACCTACTGATTACACCAGCAGCAAAAGGAATACCTAAATAAATACCCACTGATTGAGCAATTTCTGCTATGGTGATATTCACATTCAATCCCTTAACCCCAAAATAAGGAGGCAAAAAAGTGATGAATAAATAAGCATAAAAGCTGTAAAAGAAAACCTGGAAAATACTATTCAATGCCACTAGCCCAGCTGCATATTCTCTATTGCCTTCTGCTAAATCATTCCACACTACCACCATTGCAATACATCTTGCCAAACCAATCAAGATTAATCCAATCATGTATTCAGGATAATCTTTCAAAAAGATGATTGACAAAATAAACATCAAAATAGGACCAATCACCCAATTCAATAATAAGGAAAGGCTTAATACTTTAATATTACTAAACACCTCCCCAATCTTATTGTAATTCACTTTTGCTAAAGGTGGATACATCATCAGTATCAACCCAATGGCAAGCGGAATATTAGTTGTTCCATTGGAGAGTGATTCTATTTTAGTAGAAAGTGTAGGCACAAAATATCCAAAGCCAACCCCTATCAACATGGCTAAAAATATCCATAGCGTTAAATACTGGTCTAAAAAAGAAAGTTTCTTTCTATTAGCAGCAGGAGCACAATGTTCCATATTAAAAAAATTTAACAGCAGCCCCCACCTGGAGTACAAACGGTTGATGAAGTATTATTTTTTATTTCAGGGGTTTCTATTACAGTAATTCCCTTTGGTTTTTCTGCATAAACAGTTACACTAAATATACCTGCGCCACCATTATTAAAAGCAGCAATTTCAGTTTCGTTTAAATAGTTTTTTAAAATATCATTAGGAATAATAATAGGCTTTTCTTTTTGCACTATTATATTTTCAAATTGATTCAAACGAATTAATTCTAAATACACTTCTTTTTGTATTGCACCTGATACGCATCCTGCATACATTTCAGCGTCTTTTCGTAATGCATCAGGTAATTGACCTACTAATACTACATCTGAAATACTAAAGTGACCACCTGGCTTAAGCACTCTATAAATTTCTTTAATTACTCCATCTTTATTGGGCACTAAATTTAATACACAGTTACTTACTACCACATCTGCTGTATTACCCCCCAAAGGCATATGCTCAATATCACCCTCGCGAAATTCTACATTATTAAATCCCAATGCATCTGCATTCATTCTAGCTTTCTGAATCATGGCTGGTGTAAAATCGATTCCAATCACTTTCCCTTTCTCACCTGTATGCGCTCTTGCAACAAAACAATCATTACCTGCCCCACTTCCTAAATCTACTACTGTATCACCTTCTTTTATTTGCGCATATTGGGTAGGTAGTCCACAGCCCAATCCTAAATCGGCATCGGCATTGTAACCTTCCATAGTTGTATAATCGTCACTCATGATATTATATACTTCGGTACTACACCCACCCGCACCACAACATGAAGCTTTATTATCAGCAGTAGACTGTGTTGCAATTTCTGCGTATTTTTCTTTTACAATTTGTTTTAATTGTTCATCTGTTTGCATAAAATATATTTTTAAGTTTTTTAAGAATAGCTAGCAACAAGATTGTTGTTGCACTTTTAGTTTATTAAATAGTTGATTAAAAGAGATATTGAATTTTTCGAAAGCTTTCCAATTGATACAGTAACAACTTC
>JBKBWE010000011.1:0-20596 GCA_046289145.1 Sediminibacterium sp. | reverse complement strand
ACTTTTAAAGTAAGGTCAATGTATGGCCTACTTTTTAAATTGATCACATTTATTTTAACCCCATCTGCTTTAGCAGCTCCAAATGCCATTAATAATCCAGTTAAAAACTGTGAACTTAATGAACCATCAATAGTAATATCAACAGGTTTTAGTGGCCCTTGAATGGTGATTGGTAAAAACCCATTTGTTGAATTAATTTGAATAGACAGCTGCGGTAATACTTCATCAAAAAAATGCATTGGTCTTTTTAATAAACTGCCAGTTCCATTAATTGATAAGCATGCACTACTTAATGCAGCAATTGGGGTAAACATTCTTATTCCCAATCCACTTTCTCCACAATTTAATTCACTAGAAATCGGCAATACCCCATTACTTTCAATACTAATACTCCCATCATTATTCTTGATTACAACTGCTCCTAATTTTTGAATCATTTCAATAGCAGCCAAATCGTCAAAACTATTACCGGGATTAATGATATGTGTTGACCCATGGTGCAGTAATGCAGCAGCACAGGCTCTTTGCATACAGCTTTTACTTGCATTGGCAAGTATTTCACCTTGTATATTAGTAGGATGAATGGTCACAATCATCAGTACAAATTGGAATATTAGAATTGTTTAAAAATCTCTTGTAATTGCACTAACAACAAAGGCTGAACTACCCCTTTCCCAGTTTTTTGCAAAAGAATATAATTGATTGAATCGGCTTGTCTTTTCTTGTCTTTCAATAAAATACGAAAAGCTTTTTTTGCATCAAATTCGGCTACAGTTGGTAAGCCATATTGATGTAATAATTGTATAACCTTATCTGCTTCTTTATAAAATTTTAATTGCTGAGACATTAATGCCGCATAAGTCATTCCAATACTTATGGCTTCTCCATGACTTAATTGGTACAAATTTTCTATTGCATGACCTAGTGTATGACCAAAATTCAATAGTTTTCTATCACCTTTTTCGAATTCATCTTGTTGTACTACTTTTATTTTAATTAATGCATTACGCATTATCAACTTCGCCAATAATGAAGCATTTCTTTTGTACTTGGGGATGTTGTTTTGCATTAATTCATCAAACATTTTTCGATCCTTTATACAGGCATGCTTAATAATTTCTGCAAATCCATTTTTCCATTCTGCTAAAGGCAAAGTTTTTAATAAACTATAATCGTAAATAAGAAAAGAGGGTTGGCGTATTAATCCAACCATATTTTTATATACCCCAACATCTATTCCATTTTTTCCACCAATAGCTGCATCTACCATAGCGAGTAAAGAAGTAGGGATATACCCTACTTCAATCCCACGCATATAAATTCCTGCAACATATCCAGTAATATCTGTGATAACTCCTCCGCCAAATCCAATTAAGGTAGTTTGTCTATCTGCACCCAATGCAATCAATTGATCAATAATAACATCAACTGTTTGCTGAACCTTAAATTGTTCTCCTGGCTTTAATACGATGGTATTAAAGCCTTTTAATTTTCGTTGATGTGCTTGAAACAAATTTTCATCTGTTACAATAATTGCTTTTTCTTTTGAAACAATTTTTTCAACTAAACTAAAAGCTGCATCAAAATAAAAAAGGGTCTCTTTCCCAGAGAATAAAAAACGCTTCTTCTGCATATTATGAATTCATAATCTTATTTTGATGGTTGATACTTTCCATATGTACCGCATCAAAATACTTAGTGATAAATTCTTGGCTAAGACCAAGTTGCCCTCCTTTTACAAAAGCACGCTCTAATATGGCATTCCAACGATTGGTTTGCAAAATGGTTATATTATTGTCCTTTTTATATTGTCCAATCTTATCAGCCACTTTCATTCGTTGTCCTAACAATTGCAAAAGCTCATCGTCTAACTGGTTAATTTGCGCGCGCATTTTATCCATCTGAATATGCAACTCTTCTGAAATGATATCTTCTTTACGCCAAATCATAGCATTGATCATAGCCCCTAGTACCTCAGGAGTAATCTGCTGTTTAGCATCACTCCATGCATTGTCTGGATCTATATGACTCTCTATAATTAATCCGTCAAAATCTAGGTCAATTGCTTTTTGAGCAACTTCCTGCAGAATGTCTCTTCTTCCACAAATATGGGAAGGATCATTAATCATGAGCATTTCAGGAAACCTACGCTTCATTTCAATAGCCAAATGCCACATTGGTGCGTTACGGTATTCTGTATTGCCATAAGAACTAAACCCTCTATGAATTAATCCAATATTTTTAATGCCTGCTTTAGCAACACGCTCTGCAGCCCCAATCCATAATTCTAAATCTGGATTAATTGGGTTTTTAATCAAAACTGGAACATCCACTCCTTTTAAAGCATCAGCCACATCTTGAACACTAAATGGATTCACTGTTGTTCTAGCTCCAATCCACAATACGTCTACGCCAAAATGCAAAGCATCTTCCACTTGCTTACCTGTTGCTACTTCTACGGCTACTGGTAACCCAGTTAATTCTTTGGCTTTTTGCAACCAAGGCAATCCCTTTGTTCCAATACCTTCAAAACTCCCAGGTCTTGTTCGGGGTTTCCAAATACCTGCGCGTAGAATATCTACTTTACCTGTAGCGGCAAGTTGACTCGCAGTTGCTAACACTTGTTCTTCAGTTTCCGCACTACATGGCCCTGAAATAAT
The DNA here is from genome assembly GCA_046289145.1 of Sediminibacterium sp. Taxonomy (GTDB): domain Bacteria; phylum Bacteroidota; class Bacteroidia; order Chitinophagales; family Chitinophagaceae; genus Sediminibacterium. The sequence continues at coordinate 17,936 of JBKBWE010000011.1, read as the reverse complement.
GAGTGGTCTTTTCGCAAGAACGGTATTAATAGAAGCTTCTTGCTGTAAAGTCTGTTCCATATACTTTTGATTGCTTGTTAATAAAATTATCTACGTCCTCCTCCACTATCTGCATCATTCATACGAATACTTCTTCCTTTGTATTTTTTACCATCCAAAGAACGAATCATTTGCTGAGCAGCAGACTTTTCAATTTCTATCCAACTATTCATATCTTTCATATCAATTCTACCCAACACTTCTTTCTTTAGATCGCTCATGTCTAGCACAAATTGTAAAAAGCTTGCTTTATAAAAACCGTCTTTGGTTCCAAGGTTTACAAATAACCTACTATAACCTCCGCCTGATTTATATTCTTTTCTACTATCACCTCTACCTGCATCTCTTCCAGCATCTCGTCCGCTTTCTCTGCGGCTTGATCTATTGTCTCCGCGGTCATTGGGATCTCTCTTTGCACTTCTATCACGCTCTCTAATATTTAGATCTTCAGAGTTTTCATAGTACTTTAAGAATCTGTCAAACTCCATTGCAGCAACACGCTTTAATACGTCTTCTTTGCTTACATCGGCAAATTTTTCTGCCAACATTGGAACATAGGTTTCGTAATCGCCGTGACTAATATCTGCCGACAAAAGTTTATCCATGAAAGAGAAAAATTGTTTTCTACAAACATCTTTTCCTGAAGGAATGTCTAATTTGCTAAAATGACAATTATTGATTCTTTCAATTTGCTTCAACTTATAGGTTTCCTTGGCATGTACTATTGAAATACAAATTCCTTGGTTTCCTGCTCTACCAGTACGTCCACTTCTATGCGTATAGATTTCAACATCATCTGGTAGTTCAAAATTGATTACATGGGTAATCCCTTGCACATCAATACCTCTTGCAGCAACATCGGTTGCTATCAATAATTGGAGGCTTTTATCCCTGAACTGGCCCATTACCTTATCGCGTTGACCTTGAGTAAGATCGCCATGCAATGCATCAATATCGTATCCTTCTCTGGTTAAACGCTCTGAAATTTCTTGAGCATCTAATTTAGTTCTGGTAAAAATAATTCCATAAATACCTGGATTAAAATCGATGATTCGCTTTAGCGTTTCATAACGATGATGAGCTGTTGTAACATAATACTGATGATCAATACTTTTGTTAGCTGTGTTTACTTTACCCACCGTTACTTCCTTTGGATCTTTCATGTAACGCTTGCTCACTTTTATAATTTCAGGTGGCATGGTTGCACTAAATAACCAAGTACTATTGCGCTGAGGGGTATTTTTTAAGATGAACTCAATATCATCTTGAAAGCCCATGTTCAACATTTCATCTGCTTCATCTAAAACTACATAACTGATTTGCTCTAAATTGATGGCTTTACGCTCAATCAAATCAATAAGTCTTCCTGGTGTAGCAACAACAATTTGTACGCCCCTTTTCAGGTCACGGATCTGTAATCCGATGGAAGCTCCTCCATAAACTGCAACAACCGAAATGCCGGTCATATATTTCTTAAACAGCTCAATCTCTTTAACAATCTGCAAACACAATTCGCGTGTAGGACAAACCACCAATGCCTGTGGGTATTTAGCTGCTGCGTCTATAATGTGTAACAAGGGTAGTCCAAACGCTGCTGTCTTTCCCGTGCCGGTTTGCGCCAAACCGATAAAATCAGTCGTTCCGCTCAATAAGACCGGTATCGCCTGTTCCTGAATTGCCGTTGGGTTCACATACCCCAACTCCGTGGTTGCTTGAATTAAACGCTCGTCAATTCCCAACCCTTCAAATGTAATCATGTATTCTAAAATTTGTGCAAAGGTACTCTATATAGCCTGCTTTGCGGTGTTTTACTTAAGTATTCTCCTTATACCATTAGCATTTTCAATTAATTCTTGTAAATATTCGTAGTTCTCTTTTTCTAAACAAGACTTGAATTTTCTCAACTGACTAATATGCTCATTTAATACATCCAAAATATTGTCTCGATTTTGCATAAAAATGGGTACCCACATAGCAGCATTACTCTTTGCAAGTCTAACAGTGCTTTCAAAACCACCACTTGCTAGTTCAAAAATGGCATCTTCCTCACGCTCTTTCTCTAAAACAGTGTTAGCTAAAGCAAAAGAAGTGATATGTGATATATGACTAATATATGCCACATGCATATCATGTGCAGTAGATTCCATGTATAAAATATGCATTTCTAATAATGCGTATAGTTTTTCAACCATTTCTAATGCGTCTGCATCAGAATGCGATTTATCGCAAATAACAGTTGCTTTTTTACTAAATGCGCCTTTAATTGCAGCTGTTGGTCCACTATTTTCTGTTCCCCACATAGGATGAGTTGCAACAAATCTTCCTCTATTCACATGCTGTTTAACCGCTTCCACAATTTTTGATTTAGTGGAGCCAACATCAAAAACCACTTGTTCACTAACCATATCTAAAATAGTAGGCAATAATTGTTCAGCTGCATTAATGGGAGTTGCAATAATGATTAAAGATGATTTACTTATTGCATCTGCTAATGGTAAACATTCATGTATCAAACCCAATTCAATTGCTTTGGAAGCATGTATAGGATCATTTTCTACACCAATAACATGAGTAGCCCAACCCTTCTCTTGTAACGCTAAAGAAAGAGAACCTCCAATTAACCCAATCCCTACAATTGTAATAACCATAATCTTTTTTTTATTTCTTCTTTTGTGCCTCAATTCTTTGAATAGCTTCTTCGAACTTTGAAACGCTTCCACATAAACTTACCCTTATATACTGGTTACCTGCAGAACCAAAAATGCCACCTGGAGTAATAAATACATTACTATTATACAATACCTGGTCACTCAATTCATATCCATCTTTTAAGCCAACAGGAATTTTGGCCCATACAAACATGCCCACCTGATTGGTACTGTATTTGCATTGAAGAGCATCTAATAGTTCAAATACCTTTTCTCTTCGTTTTGCATAAACTTCATTAACTGAATCATACCATTCATTGCCTAAACCTAATGCAGCCGCTGCAGCGTGTTGAACAGGCAAAAACATTCCACTGTCCATATTGCTTTTAAAAATTAATACTTCATTTATTCTATCTGCTGCACCACAAAGCATCCCTACTCTCCATCCTGCCATATTTTGGCTTTTACTTAAAGAATTCAATTCTATAGCTGTATCCATTGCACCAGCAATTTTTAACAAACTCATTGGCTCATTATTTAAAATGAAACTATATGGATTGTCATGACATATTAAAATTTGGTGTTGCTTACCAAATGCAATCAATTTTTCAAATAGCGCAATACTTGGTTTTTTACCTGTAGGCATTTGTGGATAATTCACCCACATTAATTTAACCTTACTTAAATCACTTGCTTCCAAAGCCTCAAAATTAGGCTCCCAGTTATTCTCTTCTGTTAAATCAAAATAAACAGGTGTACCACCAGCCAATTTTACTGCACTCGTGTAGGTAGGGTAACCTGGATTCGGGATCAATACCTGATCTCCTTCATTTAAATAAGTCATACAGATATGCATGATTCCTTCTTTACTACCTAATAAAGGCAATATTTCAGTATCCGGATTTAAGCTAACCTGATAGTATTTTTCATGCCAACTGGCTATTGCATTTCTTAAAGCAGGAACTCCTTTATAAGATTGATATGCATGTGTGGTGCTTAAAGCAGCTTGCTCTTGTAATGCATTAATTACAGATGGGTGTGGCGGCAAATCAGGACTACCTATTCCTAAATTGATAATATTTTTCCCAGCTTTATTCAATTGTTCAATTTCTCTAAGCTTTTGAGAAAAATAGTATTCTCCAATCCCTTCTAATCTTTTTGACTTAGTTATTTGCATAGTTAGCCTTTTACCAATTTTCCTTTTTTATAAATTCCAAATACCTTTACATTATTAGTTAGCGATTCAATTTTATGCATCATGCTATCAAATTGTTTTATCTGATCAAACTCCATATCTGCATAGAAACCATATTTAAAATGACTGCCTGGAATTGGCATGCTCTGAAGCTTACTTAAATTAATTCCTGTTTTAGCCACTTCTGTTAACACTTTTGCCAAAATACCTTTGGAATGATTAGTTTGAAAATAAATAGATGCTTTATTGGCCCCTACAATTTGTTTTGCCTCTTTTGTTCTTTGTAATATTAAAAAGCGGGTAATATTATTTTTCTGTGTTTGGATATCTGGTGCTAAAATTTCTAAATCAAATAATTCGGCGGCCAATTTACTTGCTATTGCAGCTGTATGTTTACTCTTATGTTGATGAACATATTTAGCACTTAATGCAGTGTCTTCTGTTTCAATTAGTTTAAATGGATATGATTCTAAAAAATCAAGACATTGTAAAATTGCCATCGGATGACTATGCACTTCTTTTATGTCTGAAAGACCCACGCCTATATTTACCAACAAATTTTGGCTAATAGATAAATAAACTTCTCCAACTACTTTCAAATTTGCTTTTTGCAATAAATTATAATTGGGCAAAATGCTCCCTGCAATGGAATTTTCAATGGCCATTACTGCACCTTTAGAAGATTTAGCATCTAAAGCAAACTTTATCAATTGTCTAAATGATGCACATGGAATTACCTCTACATTTTTTCCGAAAAAATGTCTTGCAGCAACTTGGTGAAAACTGCCTTCATATCCTTGAATACAAATACCTGTAGCCTGCGAATTCAAGCTAATTTTTGGAATGGTATTTATTTCTTTTGTTTTGTTCATTGTTCTATGGATAAAAAAAATCCCGGCTATTTGCCGGGACCTATATGTTGTTTAAAACTTTTATGCTTTTGCAAACTGGACCCGGCTCCTTTTCATAAAGAAGAAATAATAAAAAGAATAAAACCAGTTGTTAATTGCCGTTTGCATGATATTTCAAATATAGGAATTGATTGGGAAGCAAAAAATTTATTTGAAAAATATTAAACTAAGGTTAGTTAGTTTTTATTCAATTCGATAAAAAAAAATAAGCCCCTCCGTGGAAACGGAGCGGCTTCTAACGATTGCTTGCCATATGAAACTTTTAAATCTGTTGTACTTTCCGCAAGCTAGACTTCACTATTTCTCTTCACCAACAGATTGTTCAAATTACTTCTTAGTAGTGTCAACAGCAGGAGCAGCAGTAGTATCTACAGTTGCAGCAGCAGTATCTACAGTTGCAGCAGCAGTGTCAACAGTTGTTGCAGTAGTGTCAGCAGCAGCTTCTTTGTTTTCTCCAGCGCAAGATGCGAATACGCCTAATGCTAAAACGAATAACAATTTTTTCATTTTTTTTCTTTTTTAGTTTGAATGATTACTGATTAATACGCCAACGAGAAAAAGGTAACCCGATGTTTCAAATTTTTTTTTTGAAATTATTTAGGGCTATTTTGGGTTACTTTTAAGCCAATAACTGTATTAAAGGAACAGATAGTGAAAGGAGATACGAACGAACAAGCATTATTGAAGGGTCTGGCTCACAATGATTCAAAAGCGGTCGAAATCATATATAAAGATAATTTTAATATGATTCAGACTTTTATACTGAATAACAATGGGAGCTATGACGAAGCGAGAGACATATTTCAGGAAGCAATGATTGCTTTATATGAAAAGTCTCAGACGGACTCTTTCGTGCTAACCTGTCAAATTAAAACATATCTCTATTCTGTTTGCAGAAGGCTTTGGTTAAAAAGGCTTCAACAAATGGGTAGGTTTACTGGTTCGGTTGATGGGTTTGAAGAAACAGTTGCTGTAGAAGAAGATTTAGAAACCTATGAAAAGAGAAATGCGGAGTTTGTTATAATGGATAGGGCTTTGAATAGTTTAGGTGAACCTTGCAAAAGTTTGTTACAGGGTTATTATCTAAAAAAAATGGACATGAATGCATTGGCAGCCGAATTTGGATATACTAATGCAGACAACGCTAAAAACCAGAAGTACAAGTGTTTGATGCGATTAAAGAAATTGTTCTTTTCGCAATATAATATTGGAGAGTAAGTATATGGATGATATTTTATTATTAGACGCAATTGAAAGATACCTCAGCGGAGAAATGAGCCCTGAAGAGCGTGCTTATTTTGAGAATCTACGTAATACTACCCCTGAAATTGATCAGATGGTAGTTGAACATAATATGTTCTTACATCAAATTGCCGATTATTCAGCCAATATCCAGATTAAACAAACTTTACATGAAGTTCACCAAAACCTATTAGAAAGAGGAGACCTTAACGAAGGTGGTGCTTTAAGCCCTAAAGGAAAAGTCATTCAGTTCTTCAATAAATATAAAAGAGTCACTGCAATTGCGGCTTCTGTTGGTGGCGTAATTGCTTTATTCATTAGTGGGTTGGCGATGTATTTCTCCACTGCAGTTAACGATCCTAAACTAGAACAATTAGGTAAAGATTTAGAAGTTGTAAAGAGAAATCAACAATATCAAGGAAATATTATAAACGAAGTGACTTCTAAAATTCCTATTAATGCAAGACTATTAACTGGTGGATCAGGATTTTTAGTAGATGTTAAAGGCTATATAGTTACGAATGCCCATATTCTTAAAGGAACAGGCGCAATTGTGGTAGATAGTAAAGGAAAAGAATTTAAGTCTTCTATTGTTTTAATTGACCATGTTAAAGATTTGGCCATATTAAAAATTAACGATGAAGAATATGAATCCATTAAGTCTATTCCTTATACCATTCAAAAAAGCAATGCTGATTTAGGAGAAGAAATTTTCACTTTAGGATATCCTAGAAATGAGATTGTATATGGCATGGGGTATTTGAGTGCAAAATCTGGTTTCAATGGCGATTCTCTTTCCTATCAAATTCAAATAAGCGCTAATCCTGGTAACTCGGGCGGCCCAGTATTCAACAAGAATGGCGAGGTAATTGGCGTTTTAAGTACCAAGCAAGCTCAAGCAGATGGTGTTGCATTTGCAGTGAAGTCAAAAAATATTCATTCAATTATTGAAGATTTAAAGAAAAGCGACACTGCTTTCCAGAGAGTTAAACTCCCAAGCAAATCGTCTTTAAAAGGAGTTGAAAGAAAAGTTCAAATTAATAAATTAGAAGACTGCGTTTATTTTGTTAAAGCATACGGAAAATAAATAACAGATAATTAAAATAAAAAGGTCTCAGTTACTATAGCAGCTGAGACCTTTTTATTTGACTATAACTAATTGCTTATTTCCATAGAGAAGATGGATACACTTTATCTTCAACCAGTTTACTAATGGCAGCTTGAACACCCGGAGCATCTTCTTTGTATGTTACTCCAAACCATTGAGCTGAAGTTGGAAGTACTTTTAATACCCCTTTACCAGATTGAATAAACTCGTTGGCTGCATATGGGATAAAAAACTCCGACTTTAATTCTTGACCCTTAGCAGCTAAAAACTCAGTGAACATATTTTCACACATATCAATAAAAGCAGGTGAAAAGCAGAAATAATTCATACTCACTAAACTGCTACCAGGTAAAGGTGTTTTACCATTTTCATCTTCAAAAACTATTGCCCCTTCTTCCCGATAAATTTTAGTGCGTTCATTTATTTCTGTCAAATTATTATTGGCATCTGCGGTACAAACACCTCTACTTACACTTCCATTTTCACTTAAGGTTTTTTGCAACTCATATCCTAGCAAAGCAAAAGTAGAATTATTACAAATTGTGGTTAAAAATTCATACGCTTTATGAAAAGCGTCACGACCATAATAATCATCCGCATTTATAACAGCGAAAGGCTCATTTACTTTCCCTTTACAACACAACACTGCATGTGCCGTACCCCATGGCTTTGCTCTTTCTGCTGGTATTGGATAGCCATTGGTATATGCTGCTAAATATTGATAAACATAATCTGTAGCAATTTTACCAGCTAATTTTGGTTCAAAAATATTCTTGAATTGCTCTGCAAATTCTTCACGTATAATAAATACAACTTTACCAAAACCAGCTTCTATGGCGTCATAAATGGAATAGTCCATGATGGTTTCACCGTCAGGTCCAAAAGACTGTATTTGTTTCATGCTTCCATAACGGCTGGCCATTCCAGCTGCTAAAATTACAAGGGTAGGTTTCATAACTTAATTTTACAATACAAAGTTAAATCATTTAACATTGCAACAATTGAGAAAAAAATGTTATTCGACATAAATAAAATCATCATACAGGAGCTTAATACCTTAGGAACAGAAAATATTAAAGTTTCAACACTTAGAACTGACTTAATCCATCCTATTGTGAGTGGGAATAAATGGTTTAAATTGAGGTTTTATCTGGAGGAAGCAAAACGGCTCAAATGCAATACCATCGCTAGTTTTGGCGGAGCCTACTCCAATCATATAGTAGCCCTTGCTGCAGCTTGCAGAATAAATGGGTTAGCTTCTGTTGGATTTATTAGAGGCGAATTAAACAATTCTCCAAGTTTATTGGAAGCAAAAGCATTGGGTATGCAATTGCATTTTATTTCAAGAGATGCCTATAAATACAAAGAAGTGGTGATGCAAGAATTTGCCAAAAACGAATGGTTTTGGATCAACGAAGGAGGCTATGGCATCAATGGGGCCCTTGGTGCAGCTACTATTTTAACTGATAAAGACTGTTCTTCATTTACACATATAATTTGTGCTTGTGGCACAGGAACTATGTTAGCAGGCTTAGTTATAGGGTCAAATGAAAATCAATTGGTAACAGGAATTAGTGTGCTAAAAAATAATATTGGGCTAAATGATATGGTAACAGCTTTACTCCCACCACAAAAAAATAAATCATTTACCACCTTACACGATTATCATTTTGGAGGCTATGCTAAACATCCTGTTGAATTAATTGACTATATGAACCAATTATTCAAAAGAGAAAACGTACCTACTGATATTGTATACACTTCAAAACTTTTCTTTGCAACTGAAGAATTAATTAGGCAGAAATATTTTGACCCTAATTCAACTATTTTAATCATCCATAGTGGAGGATTACAAGGTAACAGAAGTTTAGCTCCGGGAAGCTTAGTTTTTTAGGCTTAAAAAAATATATTTGTGATGAGTATGAAACGCTTAAGTATAATTCTAATTTATTTACTCGGCTTTTTCACAATAGCTGCTGCACAAAAAAAAGCTTCAAAAGCTGCTAAGAATGCAGTTTTGAGCCAAAAGATTTTTATTACGAACAAATTATTCAAAGAATTATCTGCAAGTGATTACAAAAAATTTAAGGATTCCATATTTGCCAATACCAAAGACACGCTAACAAGAATTGGTAAAAGAAGTGTACAGTTTTCACCAGCAAACACAATAACTACAACAACACAAATACAAGACAATTGGGCTCCATCTATCTATGTATATACCAATGCAAAAGGGAATCTTACCATTCAATTACCCAACACCAATACAAAACGATATAGCCTTTTTATTTATGATGGTAAATTATTGTTACATAATATCACCAATTTACAAGAAGATTATTGGATCATAGAAAAAAGTAATTTTTACCATAGTGGATGGTATAATTTTGAATTGTATTGCAATGGAGAATTGTTAGAGAGAAATAAGTTCCTTCTGCACTAATCAGAATCACCCATTAGTTTACAAGGGAAAATAGCTTCAAAATGTTTCTTTACCCTATACTTTACTTCTTCAAAATCGACTATTCGTCCTAATTCTTGTGCTAAAGAAGTAACTTTTTTGTTTTGAATACCACAAGGAACTATATGATCGAAATAAGTGAGATCTGTGTTTACATTAAAAGCAAATCCATGCATGGTAATCCATCTGCTGCACTTGATGCCCATAGCACATATTTTTCTTTCTTTGCCTTTTATATGTGCATCTAACCAAACCCCTGTTTCACCCGCACTTCTTTCTCCTTTTAAACCATAGTCTGCCATGGTTTTAATAATGACTTCTTCTAAAGATCTTAGGTACCAACCTAAATCGGTTTTAAACCTTTCTAAATCTAAAATGGGATAGCCCACCAATTGTCCTGGCCCATGAAAAGTAATATCTCCTCCCCTATTAATATGAAAATATTCAATTCCTTTTTTAAGACGATCTGCTTCACTAATTAACACGTGCTCTTCTTTACCATTTTTACCTAAAGTATAAACTGGGGGGTGTTCTACAAATAGTAAATGGTGTAAGGTTGGGATGGTTTCAGGAGCATTTAATTGTTGATTCCCAAATTTAAAAGCCATTTTTATATCAGCATTTGCTTTCAATAGTGCTTCTTGCTGATCCCAAACTTCTTTATAGCTTTTTGTACCTAAATCCTTGAAAATGACTTCCTGTTCCATACCACAAAAATAAAGTTAATTTTGCGGCATGCAGATAGATACCGAATTAATTTCAGAAGAGCAATCTGATGCCTTGTACGAACGCAAGATTTTTACTGTAGATAAAGGCCAAGAACCCTTCCGAATAGACAAATGGGTACACATGCATATAGAAGGGGCTACTAGAAATAAAGTGCAACAAGGTATTGAAGCAGGCTTTCTAACGGTAAATGGCAAAACAGTTAAAAGCAATTATAAAATCAAGCCAGGGGATGAAATCATTTTAATGAGTTTGATCAACCCCGAACATACTATTTTAAAGGAGGAACCTATTCCTTTGAATATTGTTTACGAAGACAATTTTTTAATGGTAATAAATAAACCACCTAATATGGTGGTTCATCCTGGGGTTGGTAATTTCAGTGGCACTCTGTTAAATGGAGTGGCGTATTATTTAAGGCAACAAAATCCGCAATTAAACGAAGAAAGCTTACCTAGATTTGGGTTGGTACATAGAATTGATAAAAACACCACAGGCTTAATTGTGTTGGCCAAAACTGGTGAAGCTGCGGCACATTTAGCTAAGCAGTTTTTTAATCACACTGTTCATCGAAGATACATTGCACTCGTATGGGGTAATATTCAAGAAGAGGAAGGTACCATTAACGCACATATTGCACGTCATAAACAACATCGAAAAATGTTTGACGCTTATCCTGAAGGTGAAACAGGAAAGCATGCCATTACCCACTTCAAAGTGTTAGAAAGATTTAACTATGTAACATTGGTTGAATGTAAGTTAGAAACAGGACGCACTCACCAAATAAGGGTGCATATGAAACATATAGGGCATACTTTATTTAATGATATAGAATATGGTGGTGATAAAATATTAAAAGGCACTATATACTCAAAATACAAGCAATTTGTAGACAACTGTTTTGATGCTTGTCCAAGATGTGCATTACATGCCCAAACACTCGGGTTTATTCATCCGCACACTGGCAAAGAAATCTTTTTTGAATCTCCATTACCCGCAGATATGGAAGCTGCCATTGAGAAATGGAGACAATATAGCAAGGTTTAACATTTTGTTAGGATATTGTAACTGAGCCTAAGCTTAATGATTTGATAAATTAAAAAGAGGCTTTGTTTTTTATCAACAGTATTGTGCAAATTTGTGCAGAGAGAAAATTTTCACTACATGATTCGTGGAACAGCGCTTGCCATCTTTTTAGGATGTGGAATTGGTTTGTCTTCTTTTGCTCAATCGGATATACCGAAGGGTTGGCATTTACTTGATTTAGAAACAAACCAAGTTTATGGAATAAGCTTAAATAAAGCATACGATTTTTTAGCAGCAAAAAACAAAAAGCCTCAACCAATTATTGTTGCTGTATTAGATTCTGGAGTAGACACCACCCATGAAGATTTAAAAAAAGTTTTATGGAGAAATCCGAAAGAAATTCCTGGGAACGGAATAGATGATGACAAAAACGGATATATAGACGACGTTTTTGGTTGGAATTTTTTGGGGGGTAAAGATGGCAAAAGCATCAAAAAAGCAGGCGATGAAAGAGCCAGGGTATTTCACAAATGGAAGAATCGATTCCAGACTTCTTTTATTGATACCAATTTACTTTCATCAGCAGAAAAGACTCAATACCAAATGTGGTCTAAAGCCGCTAAGGAACTGAATTTTAGTCAGGAAGAAATGATGGACTTGATGTTTATTGAAGTGACTGCAAAAGCATTAAAAAGACATGATAAAATTCTACGCCAAGAAATGGGCGTAGAAGAATACAATTGCGAGAAATTAGAAAAATTTGAACCAATTACTAAAACGGCAAGAGATGCTAAACTGGGATTTCTGACTGTAATGAAAATGCTCCAAATTGATGCAGAAGAAAAAAACTCAAATGCATTAAAAGAGCTTGAAGAATATATTGAAGGAAAAAAATCGGCATTCGAATCAAAAGACATTGCTCCTCCAAATTATAGACGCGAAATAATAGGAGATGATTATGAAAATTTATCGGACAGATTTTATGGGAACAACGATGTAATGGGTCCTGGTCCTACACACGGCACTCATGTGTCTGGTATCATTGGTGCAGTTAGAAATAATGGAATTGGCATTGACGGAGTTGCTGACCAAGTAAAAATAATGACACTTAGAATTGTTCCAGATGGAGATGAATATGATAAAGACATTGCATTGGCCATTCGTTATGCTGTGGACCATGGTGCTAAAATTATCAATATGAGTTTTGGCAAATCGTTTTCTCCAGAAAAAGCTTGGGTAGATAGTGCGGTTAAGTATGCAGAACAAAAAGATGTTTTACTAATACACGCTGCGGGTAATGATGCGGAAAACCTTGATTCTGTTGAAAACTTCCCTAATCCTTGGTTAAACCCATGGAAATCTTTTGCAAAAAACTACATAACCGTAGGTGCGAGTAGTGACCCTAATTTAGGGCCAAGTATTGCAGCAGATTTCAGTAGTTATGGCCAACAAAATGTTGATGTGTTTGCACCGGGCGTAAAAATTTATTCCACTATTCCTGGAGGTAACAATTATGGAAATTTAAAAGGTACTAGCATGGCTACACCAATTGTTTCAGGAATGGCAGCCATTTTAAAATCTTATTACCCACATTTAACTGCAATAGATATTAAGAAAATAATTGAACAATCAGTTTACAAACCTGCAGATGACATCAAGTGTATAAAGCCTGGTCAGGATTCAACAATTGTTCCATTCAAATCTTTATCTAAAACGGGTGGCATTGTTAATGCATTTGAAGCTGTGAAAATGGCCAATGAATATAAATCAACGTCTACTACTTCAATAAAAACAAGTACTAACCCAAAAAAATAATCATGCCAAAGCCCTTACCAGGAGAATACCCTTCGTATTTTGAAGGATATATTAATCAAGTTGAAGTTTCAGATATTCAAGAAGCTGTAAAGCTATTGTCTTACCCACTTACTTATTTCTTCTTAAACCTTTCCGATGAAAAAGGCGACTATGCTTATGCAGAAGGGAAATGGACTTTAAAAGACCTTCTTCAGCATGTAATTGACACAGAAAGAATAATGCAATATAGATTATTGAGGATAGCTAGAAACGACACAACCCCTCTACCTGGTTTTGATGAAAATCTTTATGCTCAAAATGCTCAGGCGAATACAAGAACTTTTATTGCATTAAAAGAAGAACTTAAAGCGCTCAGAAAATCTACTGATTTGTTAATTAGTTCTTTAACTGAAGATCAGTTATTAAATAGTGGTATTGCCAGTGATAAAAAAGTAACGGCTAATGCAATTGCATTTATATTATTTGGTCACTTATTGCATCACAAGAAAATAATTGAAGAACGTTATTTGTAATTAAAACAATATAAAAAAAGTCCCGACTACATTAAGCAATCGAGACTTTTTTATATAATTAATAATCAATAATTACTTAGTAGCGTAAAGGTGAACAGCAACTTGTACATCCTTAGCAATATTTCCTACACCGTAGTTAATACCAAATAAAGTTCTATCCATTGCAAAGAAAGCTTCTGCAAATAAACCTTTCTCGTCTGCGCTACGAATAGCTGCTTTAAAACTTACAGGTAAGCTAGCTCCTTTCAAATTTAATTCTCCGGTAATTGTAGCGTTGGTATCATCGCTATAAACTACATTGGTGATTTTGTAAGTTGCTTCACCATATTTTGCAACATCAAAAAAATCTCCAGACTTTAAGTGACCTTCTAATTTAGCACCTGCAGCATCGGTAACTTTAATATTAGCTAAATCAATAACAAATTCACCCCCGGTTACTTTACCAGCATTTACTTGAACAGATCCACTTTTAACATTGAAAAAGCCAGTATGGAAATCATTCTTTTTTGAACCTACCCAGTCAACGCGACTTTTTCCGGCTTCTACTTTATAAGTGATTACTTCTTTAATACTAGAGACTCCAGTAAAAGAATAAATGCCTGCTAAAAAAGCTGTACTTAACAGCGCTAATGCCATTTTTTTCATGTTGATTTTTATTTAGATTTTCAAAAATACAAAAATTAATGTTACAACAACAATTTTAACAAAAGGTTTAAATCTGCATCTACGATTATCTTATCTTCGCAAAAATTGTTCCATATGAATCTTCATGAGTACCAGGCAAAAGAATTACTCAAAAAATACCAAGTTCCTGTACAGGAAGGTATAGCAGTTGACACTGTAATGGCGGCCGAAGAGGCTTATCGTCAAATTAAAACCCAAACTGGCAATAATTTTGCCGTAGTGAAAGCCCAAATTCATGCTGGCGGACGCGGAAAAGGGAAAATTGTTGGTACAGAACAGAGAGGTGTAGCAGTTGCTAAAAGTGCTGAAGATGTTACCAGTATTGCTAAAAATATTTTAGGTGGCACATTGGTAACCATTCAAACAGGCGATGCCGGAAAAAAAGTCAGTAAAATTTTAGTTGCCCAAGATGTGTATTATTCTGGCCCCAATCCAGTTAAAGAATTCTATTTGTCTATTTTGTTAGATAGATCAAAGGGAATGAATGTGGTGATGTATAGCACTGAAGGCGGAATGGATATTGAAGAAGTAGCTCATAATACACCAGAAAAAATATTTAAAGAGTGGGTACACCCAGGCGGTGGCTTACAAGGTTTTCAAGCAAGAAAAATTGCTTTTAATTTAGGATTAAGCGGAGAAGCTTTCAAAAACTGTGTAAAATTCGTAACGAATTTATACAATGCTTACGTAGGTTTAGATTGTGGAATGTTAGAGATAAATCCACTATTTAAAACAAGTGATGAAAAAATTATTGCCGTTGATTGCAAAATGAATATTGATGACAATGCTTTAATGCGTCATGCCGATGTTGCTGCTTTGAGAGATGTTACAGAAGAAGATCCTACAGAAGTTGAAGCAGGCCAATACAACTTGAATTTTGTTAAATTAGATGGAAATGTTGGTTGTATGGTAAATGGTGCTGGATTGGCAATGGCAACCATGGATATGATCAAATTGAGCGGTGGAGAACCAGCTAACTTCTTAGACGTAGGCGGTACTGCAAATGCGCAAACTGTTGAAGCAGGGTTTCGCATCATAATGAAAGATCCAAATGTAAAAGCCATTCTGATTAATATATTTGGAGGAATTGTAAGATGTGATCGTGTAGCTGCTGGAGTAATTGAAGCTTATAATAAACTAGGCAATATCAATATTCCAATTATTGTAAGATTGCAAGGAACCAATGCTGTTGAAGCCAAGAAATTAATTGATGAAAGTGGATTAAAAGTTCAATCTGCCATCCAATTAAGTGAAGCTGCAGCTTTAGTGAAACAGGCTGTTGCATAATTGATTAGCAATATTTTAAAAGCCATTAGAAAATGAATACAATTTCTAATGGCTTTTTTTATTGTTGAATAACTTCTAGCTGTTTAACTTCTGTAATGGCACTAACGGTGTACATTAATCCTGTTTTTAACTCAACGCAAGTATATCGCTTTCTTCGAAGTTCGCCTTTCTTAAATACTTTCCCATTAGACAACCTAAATAGAGCTCCTTCGGGTAAATCTGCAATAAAACAAACCCCTTCCTTTTGTTTAGCATTGTACTTTCTTAATACCATCAACAATTCAGTTTCACCGTTAGCTGTGGCAGCAGGAGAAATAATTGATTTTTGCAATGCCGCAACAATTTCAGTTGGGAAAACACCAAAACCGACAAAATCAATTAATAATTTACTATAAATCGCTTTCCACTCTTTTCCATGAGGCTCTACCCTATTTTGATATTGCTCGAAAGTGAGCAAATGAGCTAATTCGTGCAATAGAGTTATTAAAAACTCATACACATTTAAATTGCCATTTACACTTATTCTGTGATTGTTGCCTTGGTGTGCATGCCTATAATCACCTAGTACTGATTTCCTACTTTTAGCTACTGTTAAATGAACTTTATACTGATAGAGGTATTTTACAACATAATCAAAACTACCCGCAGGTAGAAAACGAGCCAACTCTTGTAACGGATGTTCAATTGCTGCCATCTTTTTTTGTAGGTTTTATTTGCATAGCCATTTTTACTTCCAACCAAGTATAAAGTATATACAATCCCATACTTACAAATATCCCATTTACACTTTGGGCTTCGCCCACGTTATATAAGTAAATAAATGCTGCAGTTCCTAATACAAATAACTTCAAAACGACTGACCCCATTACACTCCTTACCATTGCGTGAGGATTGGTATTATTTACCGACTTAATTTGTGACCGTAAACTGATGGCGCAAATAATAAACAATAATGAATTAGCCCCAGCAACCATAATAGGATCTATTTGTTTTAGCTTTAATGCATCGCTAAATAAGAAGCAAATAGTATTTACAACTCCAAATAATACAATAAGTGGGATATAAGTCTGTTGAAACTTGTTTTTCATGAATGCGATTTAATCGTTAGAAGCTTCTACTTTAGGTAGGGCCAATGGCACAGTGTCTAATGTAGCTGGTTTATCTCCTGCCAATACCTTTTTGATCCCTTCTAGGTACTGCTCTTTGTATCTAATTTCATTTTCCAGAGAATCTGTCCTGATTTTTAATACCTGTAATGCGGCTCTACTTTCCTTAGTACCATATCCAGGTATATAATATTTTAATGGAGAAAAAGCAATTAAAGCAATGGTAAATCCGACCAACAAAACAAATACAGTGCTTAACCCTATATATACACTTAGCCTAGATAATCTGAATGCCACCATTTCCTCGTAAGTGTCGTCATTCATAATTACCAAACGATAAGTATTCCTTAATCGTTTAAATGTATTTCCGGTATTTATTTTATTCATATTATAAAAACTGGTTAAAGGTAAGGATTGGTTCGGTTTTATATCTGTATGGTGCAGAAATAACTGTATTTTTAATGGATTTTATGCGCCAATTTTTAAATTATCCCAAACAGGCCCTTTTAGGCATTCTCCTATTAAGTTGTAGCTTTTTAAGCGCACAGCCCAACACTTCTATTGAATTAACAAAACCTGAGAAATACCAAAGCCGATTACTCCCTGCAGAAAAAACCGGCAATAAAAAGTTTACCATCCCCAAAAGGATTTATAATAATACTGTAAGCCATTACAATTACTATTATAATGCTTCTGTTAAATTGGATGATATCATTTTAGGGGCCAAAAATCAACACAAAGAAGATTATACCGAACTATTGCCTTTTTACAATTACTCATTAAATGAAACAGCAAAAGGGCAAATAGATAGTGTTATTTACAAATGCACGGCAGGAATATTATTGCACGATTTAAGGAGCGATTGGGTAGATCAGTTGTATTTATTAATGGGAAATGCCTACATGCACAGAAAAGATTTTGATTCTGCTGCCCTTGTTTTTAATTATATCAATTATGCATTTGCAGCCAAGGACGATGGATATGATTTACCTATAGGAAGTAATTTAAGCAGCAAAGGGGGTTCATTTTCAATTAGCACCGATGAAAAAAGAAATATTTGGAAAAAAATTAGTTCCCCAAAGCCTGCAAGAAATGAAAGTTTTTTATTTCAATCTCGAAACTTTATAGAACAGGAAAAATTAGCAGAAGCAGAAGCTCTTTTACAAATTTTAGCAG
>JBKBWE010000277.1:0-3850 GCA_046289145.1 Sediminibacterium sp. | reverse complement strand
GTCTTGCTTCAAAATAATATCGGTAACCCTTAAAGAAGTTTGTAATGATTTAGGTATAAAGGAAGCCCTACGGGTACTCTTATTATTGAGTATATCTGGGAAATCCATGAAATGCCTAAAGTTATGAATACGGGCTCCAGGAATAATATTGCTTTTTCTATTAAGGCTAAGTCTTCTGATTAAATACTCTAATAATCCTGGGTCCATTTCTTTGTCGTATACAAATCTCACTGGTTTACCCTTTCTTCTGCTTTTTATTCCTTTCTCAATTTTTTCGGCAAAGCTGGTACTAATATCGTTGTCTAAATCTATCTCAGCGTCTTTAGTTACTTTAAATACATGCGCTTCAAAAATATCATAGCCAAAATAGGAGAAGATAACAGGGAGGTTAAATCGTATGACGTCTTCTAATAAAATAATGTTTTTCTCTTCTTTTCTAGAAGGTAATTGAATGAATCTTCCAACTGCTTTGGTGGGAATTTCTATTAGCGCGTATTTTTGTTGATAAGCAGAATTTTTTTTGCGCATGACAACCCCTAAAAAAATACTCTTATCTCTTAAGTAAGGAAGCTGCGGTAGGGTTTCTATCATTAAAGGAATAATATTCGAGCGTACTTCTTCATCAAAAAATTTTCTTACAAATTGCTGTTGCGTTTTAGTTAGTTGTGTTTCAATAACAAGGGTAATTTTTTCTTTTTTTAATTCTTTTTGAATACCATCCCAAATGCGATTGAACTCATTTTGTTGTTGCAAAACGGTCATTTGTATTTGGTCTAGAATTTTTTGTGGGTCTTCTTCCATATACATATTGAGTTTCTTTCTTTTTTCAGAAAACTCAATCATGCGTTTTAAGGTAGCTACCCGAACCCTAAAAAACTCGTCTGTATTATTTGAAAATATTCCTAAGAATCGAATACGTTCTCTTAAGGGAACTGTGGAATCGTTGGCTTCCTGTAATACGCGTGCATTAAAACTAAGCCAACTTATATCCCTCTGAATTAAATGATTTTTTGACATGGTCAAATATACTTTATACAATAAAAACCTTGTGTTAAGTCTTTGCTACAAACTACGAGTAAGACTTTTTAATATGCGCTATGATGCCTGTAGTAGAGAAGCCTTCCACAATTGGGTTAATGACTACTCTTCCTCCATTGGCAATGACTTCTTTTGAACCTACAATTTGGTCAATGGTATAGTCTCCCCCTTTTACAATTACATCGGGAAGCAGTTCTTGAATTAATACTAAAGGGGTGTCTTCTTCAAAAACCACGACTGCATCTACGACCGCTAAATTGCTGAGCATAATGCTTCTGCTTGTTTGATTATTGATTGGACGTTCTGGGCCTTTTAACCTTTTTACACTATCGTCGCTATTGACACCAATAATTAAAATATCTGCTTCTGATGCAGCTTGGTTTAAAGAGAAAATATGCCCCTCATGCAGAATATCAAAACAGCCATTGCTAAATGCAATCTTCTTATTGTTTACCCGCCATGCTGCCACTTGCTTTTTTAAGTTTTCGAGGGTAAATATTTTATTCGATATTGCGTTAGTTGCTTTCATGTGTTGTTTTTTTATTGAACCAAGGAAGTAGCCCCAAGCTGATGAAGCCAACAATTAATACGATGATGAATTGAGCAAACCACTGAAGCGTTCCGTTGGCAAAACCCAGTTCAAATCCAACCCCATTCTTCTCTAATACTTTTGCAATAAAATAGGCATAAGCACCAATTCCACCTGGGGTAATAATCATTCCGATGCTTCCAAAGGCAAGTGCAGAAACAGCGGCAGCTATGCCTAAACTACTGGTGCCTGCAGTTGCATAGAGTCCAATCCAGGTACCTACAATATAAAGCCCCCAAATGAGCATGCTGTAAATAATAAATAAGCCTTTTTGTTCTAATTGTCTAATGCTACTCAAGCCTTCCCAAACCCCTGCAATAATTTTGCTAAAAACCGATACAATCTTGTTATGAGGTAATTTTTTAATGATGACAATAGTTCCTATTACAATAAATAGCAATATAAATACTATGATGCCATTTTTGAAAAAGGGGATAGAATCTTGATTCGTTTTAAATAAAGGCCTTATTAACTGACCAGCATATTCTCCCACTACATCAAATTGACTTATTAAGGCAATTACAAAAACCAATCCAAGTGAAATCACATCAAATGCCCGTTCTACTAATATAGTCCCCACTAATTTGTCTGCAGGCACTTTTTCGTATTTGGCTAAAAGGGTACATTTCAGTAATTCTCCCAATCTGGGAACAGCTAAATTGGCTAAATATCCTACCATCACTGCAAAAAACACATTAGGTGTTCTGGGGGTATAACCCATGGGTTTCATCAAGATTTTCCATCTTAAGGAGCGAATGAAATGGCTAGCGGTCAATATTAAAAAAACAGGGATTAATAACCAATAATTGGCATTTTGGAGGGATTTTTTGAAATCTCCCCACTTTTCTGGTGGTATTTGTTGCATACTCCACCAAACTAAAAACAGGCCTAAGCCTAGAAAAAACAAGTATTGAAGTATAGAAAACCACTTTTTTCTCATATTTCAAAGATACCATATTTGGCTTTCCTAAGTTAAAAATGGCAGGGGCAGGCTCCATTTACCGATTTTAATAGTTGATTATCAATCTAAAACGAATACAGTAGTGTATTTCACGCTATATTTCGTAACTTTGCAAACTTATTCAGGGTCAGGTTCTAAAAAGAAGTGTTCATGTCTACAAAGAAAAGGATATTATTTATTGCCACTGAAATGTCTCCGTATTTGGAATTAACGGAGTTTGCAGAAGTGATAAATAAACTTGCTATTAAAAGCAACGACAGCGGTTTAGAAGTGAGATGCATCATGCCGCGTTTTGGGGTGATTAATGAGCGCAGGCATAGATTACACGAAGTGGTAAGATTGTCTGGAATTAATGTAACCGTTGACAACGATGACCATCCTTTACAAATTAAAGTGGCTTCTTTACCAAATGCAAGATTGCAAGTCTATTTTTTGGAAAATGAAGATTTTTTCAAACGCAAGCAAATTTTTCATGACGAAAATGAAACCTGGTTCGACGATAACGATTTAAGAACTGTATTTTTTTGTAAGGGGGCATTAGAAACGGTCAAAAAATTTGGATGGCCTCCTGATATTATTCACTGTAGTGGATGGATGAGTGGACTAATTCCTGCATATATTAAGACCGCATATAAAAAAGAGCCTGTTTTTGGCAATAGCAAAGTAGTATTTACCATTGGTCAAAATACTTTTGAAGAAAGCCTTGGTGCTGATTTTCTAAAGCGTGCTGTGATTAATGTAAATGTGAAAGATAAAGACTTAGACGTTTTTAAAGAAAGCAACAATACTGCCATGTTTAAAGGTGGTGCTCATTTTGCAGATGCCATTTCATTTGGTTCAGACATCATAGATAAAAAACTGACCGATGAATTTTCAAAAGTAAAGGGCAAAAAAGTAGTTCCATTTAAAGGATGGGATTCTGATTTAACAGAGTATTTAGAATTGTACAACGACCTTGCGGGTAAGTAAAACCAGAACATGTTAGCTAATTTTAGACTGCGTTTATCGCATATTTTTTTCCTACTTATTTTGTTTGTTTCAGCAGCATGTACCAGAATTACTACCACCGAATTAGGTGGTGGATTAATTCCTATTGTAGATGGCGTGAATACTTTTGACACCATCATGGAATTACAAACAGATACTTTTGAAGAAACCGATACCACCAGGGTATACAATTCTGATAATATGGTAATTGGTGCTATTACCAATGATCCACTATTTGGAAGAACTTCAGCTGAATTAAATTTCGAATTATATCC
>JBKBWE010000276.1:671-3853 GCA_046289145.1 Sediminibacterium sp. | reverse complement strand
CTTCTATATCAAATAACGTGGTTTCATACCTACTTCCCTGCCCAGATAAAGGATCTTTTTTTGCCAAATCTGAAGAGCCAATATTAAAAATATAAAATCCACTTACTGCAAATTGAAAGCCTTTAAACTTTGCAGTTTCAAAACGAATGCCGCCACCTGCGGCGTTCGCATAAAAATCAGTTAACCCTTTAGCATTATTAGTTGCCATGAAAAAATAACGAAAATGCCCATTCACTGTTCCAGATTTAAATGCATACAACAATGAACTGGTATCTACCGTATTTTCCTGTTTCCCCTTCCACATATCTGGCTTAGCAGTAATTTCTTGATGTTGAGCAATAGCATTGGCTGACCATAGCATTACCGCTATAGCTGAATATATTAAACGCATACTAATTTATTTAATCATTAACGAAACACATAATCAACTCCAGTTACTTGGGTTAACAAGTCTTGTGGACCATCAAGAATAATTGCATTCCTTTCAGGTGTTGGTGTAACTGGTGAATTATTTTTCAAATAATCTAACATTGTACTATGTAAAGTGTAAGGGGTATTTTTTGGCTGCTGAACATTTCGAATTCTGCACAACATGTCTTCTGGGTCACCATCTCTTTCACATGCGCAGATCGTATAGGTTTTATTGAGATCTAAAAGCTGGTTCCCTACCTTAACTTCTTTAACTCGTTTTCCTTTATCTGCAAATGCTTCAAATTTCACTGTCATCCCTTTAAACTTGATAACCCATCCTCCAAATCTTTCTACTGCGTCTTTCGCAAATACATTGTTCAATTCTTTTTCTAACCAATCGAATAGTTGCTTTCCAGTGACTGCTCCTGTTCTAACAGTACTATCTACCGGAAGCATGTCGAAAATAAATCCTTCTGTAATGGGAATATTTCCTGTTGCATCGGGGGTTGTTCTTGGTGGGCAAAAACGGAATCCATTTGACAATACAATATCTGTTTCAGGTAATTTCCATTTCAATGCATTTAGGATCATTGTATCAATAGGATTCTCTACTACAAAATATCGATACAATGGAATAGTACTATACCCTGCTATTTTATAAATTTGGTAAGCAAACGGCTGCTCATATTGACTAATTAATGCAGCCATATTTTTATCGGCTTTATATGTAGTTGCACCTACTTCATCTAGACTATAAATATCATTGACTAATTTCCCGTCTTTAAAACTCAATTGCAACTTACCAACAAAAGAACCAAATGCGCCTGGTTCTACCACTTTGGCATATTTACAAACAATTGGTTTTCTAACACGTTCATGCGTATCACCGCCTAAAATATAATCAACTCCTTCACATTCAGGTTGATTGGCTAAATGTATTTGTTGAGACAAGCCAAGATGAGCAATAACCATGACAGCCGAACATTGTTCTTGATTTCTTAAGACATCCACATAATGAGCTAAATTTTCTTCGGGCTTTGTATAAATAATTCCCTTGCTATAATTGGGAGACTGTCGCAATGGAACCAATGGGTCTGTATATCCAATAAATCCAATTTTTATACCATTGGAATGCCAAATATGATAAGGAGGGAATATTAATTCGCCTTTTTTACTCTGGCCCAAATCGTGGTACATATTAGCACAAACTTTGGGCGCATGTAAAGCTCCTAATAAAGTTTGCATCGCTTTTTTATAATAAATTACTTCCCAATTACCTGGCAAATACAAGTCGTATTTTAAAGCATTTAAAATAGGAACCATTGCTTTGCCTAATGTTTTAACGGACAACTCACTGCCCTGAAACATATCTCCTGTATCAATTAAAAAACTGTTTGGATGGTGTTTTTTTTCTTTTGCTAAATAAGTAGCTAAATGCGCGTACCCGCCCGTTTTTCTAAATACCGCTTTCCCATTCTCCCAAAATAATTCATCATGTGGATGAACCTGACAATGAACATCAGTGGTTTGTAAAATAGTTAAAGTAGTAGCTCCTTCTGCATCAACAAAATCTTTATTTACTTGATTGCCTGACGCTGCAGCCACTTGGTTCATTCCTGTTGCCGAAACCAATCCAACCCCACCCAAAGCACTTATTTGTTGTATGAATTTTCTTCTATTATTAGACATAGGAATTATTTTTTTGCTTTTTCAGCAATAGGTTTAAAGGGGCCGTATTTATGTTGTTTTTCTGAAAAGTGATCTGCATATGGACCAAATGGATGGTCAATGGGTTTTTTAGATATATCGGGCCAATCCTTTGGCACTGCAATATGAGGGCGTGATTGCGCTAATACATAAGCCGATACATCCCAAGCCTCTTCGTCAGTTAACTGAGGATTTTCATGGGTAACTCCCAATGGCATATTGTATTTAATATATTTTGCAAAGTTGGTAATTCGGTAAAGTCCCGCACCGTCATTAAAACTGTGTTTACCCCAAAGTGGCGGGAAACTGTATTCAATTTTATCAGGATTTAACACCCCTTCCCCATTTGCCTGGTGACAGCTCTGACACTTGGTTTCATAAACAGTTTTCCCTTTTTTGGGGTCTGCAGCCCTATTTAAAAAAGCCAAGTCTTTTAACCCAGACCCAACCGCCTTCTCGCCTTTTGGAACATTCGATCCAATATGATTAATATAAGCCACTATAGCTTGCATTTCTTTACTGGATGTATCTAATGCTGCACCGTTTAAACTCCTTTCAAAACAATCATTCACTCTTTTGTAAATATTTTCTTCAGTACCGCTTCTTGCTCTAAACTTAGGATAGGTTGAAGCAACTGATCCATAATTATTTCCAAATGCCATTGTACCTGCTTGTAAATGACAGTTTTGACAATTTTGCCCATTGGTAATTTGCAAAACAGATCCGTTAGGGCCTAAATACTTTGCAGTATGAGCAATCAACTCTCTACCATAGTAAACCAGCTCTTTTAATTGGGGGTCACTTACAGCATCCATTGGCATTGGTTGCCAATATGCCAATGTAGTTTCAACTTCATTTTTCTTTACAGGTTTTAATTCAGGAAATGCAGGAGTTATCGCTTTTTGATTGTTTGGCTTAAACCAATTTTTGATGGTTTCCGCATTGTAAATAATCAATGGCAACAATACAATAAAAGCAACTAGCACAATAATTAAGTTCAGCATTCGCTGAATCATTTTAATTAAACTTTGCTCTTTATTGTTGGTATTATTGATTTCCATTTT
>JBKBWE010000276.1:0-661 GCA_046289145.1 Sediminibacterium sp. | reverse complement strand
TTAAATTAATGAGGGAGTTTTTTCATAAAAACACCATATAAGTAAGTACCTACAATAGCAAAAAAGAATACAACTATCATAGATAAAAAGCCATACCCAATATTCACTACCATTGGGCCAGGACAAGCTCCACTTAAAGCCCATCCCAATCCAAAAATGGTACCCCCAATTAAGTATCTCGTTATAGATTTGTCCTTAGGAAAAAACAAGATTGGGTTACCATGAAAATCTCTGATATTAAACTTTTTAATTAAAGCAACTCCAATTACACCCAGTGTTACAGCAGTTCCAATAATTCCATACATATGAAATGCCTGAAATCTAAACATCTCTTGAATTCTAAACCAGGAAATGGCTTCAGATTTTGCCATTACTATTCCGAATACAATTCCTAACAATAAAAATTTGATGAATTTCATTATTTAAAAAATTAAAGGCATGATTAAATAAGTCATTGCTAATCCTCCAATGAAGAATCCAACAACAGCAATTAAAGAGGGTAATTGTAAATTAGATAAGCCGCTAATAGCATGTCCTGATGTACATCCTCCTGCATAGCGTGAACCGAATCCAACCATCAAACCACCAAAAGCCAAAATTAAAAAGCCTTTTATACTAAATACAGCATCCCAACCGAACAACTCTGGAGGTTGCATAGATG
>JBKBWE010000275.1:0-3861 GCA_046289145.1 Sediminibacterium sp. | reverse complement strand
GCATGTTGGGATAATTGAATCATGGTCTCGTAGTTCAATGGATAGAATAGGAGTTTCCTAAACTCTAGATCCAAGTTCGATTCTTGGCGAGACCACAAACCCTCGCAGCGAGAGCTGCAGTCTGTTAATTTGAGACAGCGTTACCCACTTGCGTGTTTAAGCTGACGAAAATGGAACAGACGTGGCAACCGAAGAAGGTTGCCGTAAAGGGTTTGAGTAAGTTCAAAACGAGAAGAAGGCGGTAAACAACCGCCAATCTTGGCACATGAAATTTGGAATAAATCTTGCCTTATATAAGATTCAATAAATCATCTTGATCTTTTGGGCGGTTAACTATTTGTTTAGTTTGAATGAGATCGGTTTTATGAACTGTTCTTATAGACAACCCATCATCTTCAAAATATATCGACTTTTCGTAGGCTAATGCAAAATCTAGACCTTCAACTTGTACCATTAAATCGATAGAAACAGGAGGTGTTCCAAACGTAAATACATCCCAATTTGGATGTGAAAGAAAATTATCTAAAGTCATGTCAAATACCGGCATTCCGAATTCATGAAAAGCGTTTTTGATTTTTTGATAATTTTCAGCGGTTCGTTCAACCCAAATATCCATATCACCAGTTGTCCGTGGATAGCCATGAAGAATGACTGAATATCCACCAACCAAAATATACTTTACCGTTTGATTATTGAGTGCAGAAATAAAATCCCTAAAGTCATTATTAAAAATATTAGCCATGTCATTTAATTGAACGACCCGAGAATTTAAATTTATCCATTTTAGGTGGATTATTCAATGGATAATTATATGCAACACTATTTAGATAATTGGCTATTTCTAAGCGCTGAACCCAACTCAGATTTTTGTAGTAATGTGCCTGATTAGAAGCCATAATTGCACTCTGGGCCTTAAAACTACTTCTATCTAATTTTATTTCAAGCATTGTCAAATATACAGAGTATGTGGAAACGATTATTAGTTTTCTATCTTTATCATGATGAGTAGCATAATCATTACTCAAACCCTTTTTCATACCCATTAATAATTTTATTCAATTTTCTTATTTCACTTTCAGTAGTTTTCAAGCTAAATTTAGTTGGATTAAAATTAATTCCTACCCATTCCCAATAACTTTCGAATTCTTCATGCTTTGGATCCATCAAAATCATTTTTAATTCCTTGTATCCGCTAATACCCCCACAATCTTCGGGTGGACATGAATTAGAACCAGAAATAATAATTGGCAGTAATTCACAAACAGGACCGCTTTCAATATAAACTAACTCTATTAAATGTATCCATCTATCTCCAAAATCATATTCATAAATAGCTTTATCGCCAATTTTAGTAAACAAATCCTCCAACATAATTGCTTTACAGTCATTATACTTACCCAAATTTTCATCCACTAATCTTGAATCAGCTATTCGATAATTATTAAAAACAAACTGATATAGGTGATAATTCTTCCAACCAAATAAGATTTGAATTATATGATGAAATAAGTAGAAGGAATTTTCTGAAGATACTTTAACTACCCTATTTATTGGAGGATCTACCCCTACTATTTGAATCTTAAAAATATAAGTTGGCACTATAAAATTATTTTATTAAATGAACTTTAGTTGAAAGAGAATTAAATTGAAATTGTTCTATATTATCAATAATAGTTGATTTTATTACAGTATCATTCAATATCCATTTTTTATACCTACCCTTAGGCTGTTCGAAAACTATGGCCCAACCTTCAACAGTTTGCGAGATAGTATATTCAATTCCGATTTTTGTTTTAATAAAACTAACAGAAATTTTATTATTACCGACCTGAACGTTTTTGAGTGTGCCTTTATTTAAAGCAGATGGTAATTGTGGGGTAAAAACAACTTGCCTTTTAAATGCAAAAGGCTTTATTCCAAAAAACTGTTTTACTATAGGCTCTCCATAAGCATAAACATTCCAAGCTTGGGTCATCATCCCATAATCGGGAGAAACTTCATACATGGAGCCAGGTAATGCATATCCAAAAGTTTTATTGACTTTTTTTAATAAATCAAATGCTTCGTTGGGCCTTCCATAATTATTCTCGGCTATAATTTGCACTGCAGTAGGCAATGTCATTACGGTACCTGTATAAGTAAAATCATTTTTACCCACACTGGCAGCATAAGAATATTCTTTCAGATCTCTTTTTTCATTTTTATCAATTCCCGTTACATACATTCCGAACCCATTAGAAAATTTTTTGGCGGTATTTAATGCTTTAATGGCTTGATCTTTTTCAGCGACTCCAGTTTCAAGCGGGGTATTCACTACCCAATTATGGTGCATTACAAAGCCTTTATTCTTGCTTGTAGTATCCAATACTGTTGCAGCTTTCATCTTAGTCAATTCTTTAACAGCCCATACGTTTCCCAAAGTATCGGCTCTTACTATTGCGTCATCCATTAAATGCAAAGCCTGCTGTTTGGTAGCAATAAAATCTGCATAAGAATGATCTTTCTCCACCCAAAATTGGGTATTGATTTTAACCTTTAAAAAATCTGCTTTTTGTTGATAGTCTTTAGCTAATGATTCTTGTTTTAAGTATGTTGCCATTTTAGCCGCATCGGCAAAAGCTTTCTGTGTATAAGCAGCAACATCAATCATTTCAGAAGTTAACCCATGAATTTCCATCATTCCTGCTCCATCTGGTAATAAATTACCATCTGCATCATTTTCCTTTAATACCCAGTTCAATCCTTTCACTACAGAAGGAAAATATTTTTGTAAAAACAGTGTATCGCCTGTCCAACAAAAAATATCCCAAATTAAAGAAACAAATTGTGGAGTCTCATTTACATTTCCTGGATTAAACACAGCTCCATTGGTAGACACTTCGTGAATAATGCGACCATTCCCGTTGGTCTTTTCAGAAATGCCATGCACCAAGTTAATGGTACTATAAACCAAATCTTTTCTGCCCATTGCAATCAATCCCTTTAAAGTGTAGACCATATCGCCGCCAAACCACCAAGGATAATCGGGCAATCCAGCAACTACACCCTTGCCAATTCCTTCAACATCTTGTGTTAACCAATCACTGTTATACTTCAACCATTCAAAACTGGTTGCAATTGCATTGTCATTTAAAGTCAAAGTAGAATATTGATTCAAACCTAATACCCGTTTTTTCTTATTAGCAAGTAAGGAAGCAGCTGCATTTTTGATTTGATTATAACTCGTCATCGCTTGTTCTTTAGACTTAGCCGAACCCGCAATGGTAAATGGTAAATAAAAAACAGCATTGGGCTTAATCTCGATTTTATAAGTGGTATTCGAGACTGCTGTATTGGGCTTATTCTTTTTTGAAAAAACCATTTTACTTGCTTCCCCTTTAACAGTAGAACCATAAACAACATACCAAGGGTTCAATGAATCTTTTACCATCCATCTGTTATTGGTGGGATCATAGCTGGCTAAATCTTTAGCGTCTATCATCCCTGTTCTTTCACCCAACCATACAGGCATTAAATTAGAAACTGCTTCAAAATCAAATTGAATATGGATTGATTTATTACTGTTGTTTTTGATGGCGTATTCAATTTGTACCCCTGGTAATTGGTCTGGAACAAACTGATACCGTTCAATATTGAGCGGTGTTGATTTTATAGTATATATATGTTTATTGCCAAAGGGATAATTAACAAACCCAATAGCCTTATCTAAAGCATACGCTTTTTTTCCTACCTTAATACTCGCATTAAAACCATCCATTAATTTAATTGGGTGATGCCAGATGCCTCCCATTTCATCTTTTACATGCCAACCTAAATCGGGGAAACTACCATCCTGATGGCCAATCATATACAATTTATCTC
>JBKBWE010000274.1:0-3863 GCA_046289145.1 Sediminibacterium sp. | reverse complement strand
GGAGCTTCATTTAAAGTTTGTAGTAAAGCAAAGCGGGCTAAGCCAGTTACTTTAATGCTAATGAAAGGAATATTGGTTTGTGTAGCTGCATAATTGATTACTCTTATAAACTCTTCTGTAGCATGATCAAAACTTTCCTCAGATTCTTTTCCTTCTACCCCGTAATCAAGAATAACTTGTATACCATAATTTCCTAAAACATTTCCAACTTCTGCAGTTTCCTCTAAGGTTTCCCCACCTACAAATTGCTTAAAAATGGTCTTTCTGATTAATCCATTTACCAGTGGAATACCCGTTTTCATTATGTAAGGGGTAAGAGTAGTTCCTAATTTTACAAACCAAGGGAATTCCATGGTTTTAAATAAAAATTTAGCCCCTTTTAGTTCTTTATCGGTCTTGTAAGCAAATGCATTTTGGGTATTGTCAAAAGAAATATTCATACTAACAGATGTTCGTTGAGCAAATATCGGTACTCCATGCTTAAGTACGTAGTATTTAGCTAAAAAACCATATAATTTTTTTAGATGGCTTGGTGATTGAAGGGTTGCAAAACCATTTCACTTACAACACCGCTTGCAGGTTGCTGGCATAGGAACCAAATTGCTTTAGCCGCTTCTTCTGCAACTATCATTTTATCACGCTGAACCCTTAAATCAATATTATCCCAAAAAGCCGAATCTATGCCCCCCAAGAAAATATTGGTAATTCTAATCTCGGTTCTTTTTAATTCTTCCCGAATACTTTGCATCATACCAACTAAGCCATATTTACTTGCACTATATGCAGCTGCACCAGCCATCGGCACTTTTCCTAATACACCTGGGATATTGATGATAAGCCCTTTTTTCTGCTCTTTCATATTTGGCAAGACTGCTTTCACTAAATAAAAAGCCCCCATTAAATTAACTTGAAGCGTTCGTTCAAAATCTGCGCTGGTGATAGAATCCATTGTTTTAATAATTCCTATTCCTGCAGCATTAATCAAAATATTGATAA
The DNA here is from genome assembly GCA_046289145.1 of Sediminibacterium sp. Lineage (GTDB taxonomy): Bacteria > Bacteroidota > Bacteroidia > Chitinophagales > Chitinophagaceae > Sediminibacterium. Next base: position 2,867 of record JBKBWE010000274.1, on the reverse strand, counting down.
CGGGTGTTTGTAAGAATATTTGTTGCACAGTTTGATTTACGGATGATTCATTGGTAATATCCATCTGAAAACATCGTTCCTGCGGAATTCCGGCTTGCAATGCAACTTCTGCTAGTTTAGCCGCATTTTGTCCAGTTAAAAATACAATTGCACCACTGGCGCTTACTTGTTTGGCAACATTTGACCCAACTCCACCAGTTGCACCTGCAATAAGTACTATTTTTCCTTTTAAAGATTCCATTAATTCGTTTTAAGTACAACAATGAGCAAAGCATTTTGTTGTAAATAAACTTTATGAAAGAAGCAAGTATAGTATTTCCTCACCAATTGTTTCAAGAACACCCAGCATTAGCCCCTTCCATTCCTGTTTATTTAGTGGAAGAATGGTTGTTTTTTAAGCAGTACCCTTTCCATTTTCAAAAGCTTTTATTGCATAGAGCAAGTATGCAGCAATACAAAAAATACTTAGAAAGCAATGGATATATCGTACATTATATAGAAACAAAAGAGACCATTTCGAATATAATTCAATTGGTTCCTTATTTAGCAAAAAATGGGATTACGCAAATTGGGGTGGCAGACCCAACAGATAACTGGCTAAACAGAAGGCTATCACAATCCTGCAAGAAAAATCATATCCGGTTAACTGTATTTAACACGCCAGCGTTCCTAAATACCCTTTCAGCAACAGACGCCTTTTTCGAAAAAAGAAATAAGTTTTTTCAAACGGATTTTTATACCTGGCAAAGAAAGACAAGAAAGATTTTGGTAGATGATTCATTACTACCTGTAGGTGGCAAATGGACTTTTGATGCAGACAATAGAGCAAAATTTCCAAAGAATAAGCAGGCTCCCATTTGTGAATTCATGGAAGAAAATGAGTTGATTATAGCCGCTACCCAATACATCACCGAATGTTTTCCCAATAACCCTGGCATTAAATGTGCACCCTTTAAACACCTGAACAAAGAAGGATATTATCCCATCAGTTTTGAATCGGCGCAGCAATGGTTAACCCAGTTTTTACAAACCAGATTCAATGAATTTGGTATTTATGAAGATGCAATGGTAGAAGGCGAATCCATATTACATCATAGTGTATTAAGTCCATTAATCAATATTGGATTATTAACACCACAACAAGTATTAAACGAAACTTTAGACTTTGCTAAAAAAACATCAATCCCCATCAACTCTTTAGAAGGATTTATTCGGCAAATTTTAGGATGGAGGGAATTCATTTACCAGGTTTATGCAAGAGCGGGGAGTAAACAAAGGACCAAAAATTACTGGGGCTTCACAAGAAAAATACCTGCCTCTTTTTACAAGGGTAATACAGGCATTATTCCATTAGACGATGCTATTCAAAAACTACAACAAACAGGTTACAATCATCATATAGAGCGATTAATGATTGTAGGCAATTTCATGTTGCTCTGCGAGTTCGATCCAGACCAAGTTTACCAATGGTTTATGGAAATGTATGTAGACGCTTACGATTGGGTCATGGTTCCCAATGTGTACGGAATGACACAATTTGCAGATGGTGGCATGATGACTACAAAACCCTATATAAGTGGCAGCAATTATATTTTAAAAATGAGCAACTATCCCAAAGGAGAATGGCAAGAAATATGGGATGGACTTTTCTGGAGATTCATGCATGTTCATCAATCCTTTTTTTTACAGAACCCACGTTTAGGAATGCTGGTGAAAACTTTTGACAAAATGCATGAAGCTAAAAAAGCAATTCACTTAAGTAATGCTGAAAAATATTTACAAAAATTAGACGAGCAATTATAATATATGAATGAACCATTACATTTTCCTACTGATTATCATTCAATCATTGAACGAATTGAACAGATTGACGCAAAACAATATGAAAGAACCAGAAATTTTGTCAATGGTGCTGTAACCTATTTATCGCCCTATATTTCAAGAGGTGTTATTCAGTTACCACAAATAAAAGAAATCGTTGTTGCAAAATATGGCCATTATATCTCCCAAAAATTGATACAAGAATTGGCATGGAGAGAATTTTTTCAAAGAGTATGGCAACACAAGCAAGAACAAATTTTTACCGATTTAAAACAAGATCAATTAAAAGTTGCACATCATTTAATGCCAATTTCAATTGAAGAAGCTCGAACTGGTATTGAAGCGATTGACCATGCCATTCAAAATTTGTATTCATCAGGCTATATGCATAACCATGCAAGAATGTATACAGCAATGTTAGCTTGCAACATTGCACAATCCCATTGGCTAAGTCCTGCAAAATGGATGTACTATCACTTATTAGATGGAGATCTTGCTAGCAATATGCTGAGTTGGCAATGGGTTGCTGGTAGTTTTAGTAGTAAAAAATACTATGCCAATCAAGAAAATATCAATAAGTATACTGGCACAAATCAACAAAAAACCATAGTAGATTATAGCTATGAAGAATTGCCCAATGTAGAAATTCCAACTGCATTAAAAGCAATTAAAGAATTAAACTTAAATACCCCACTACCATCAACTAATACACCAATAATAGACCATAGATTGCCTATTTTAGTTTACAATAGCTACAATCTCGATCCAAATTGGCACAACAAAAAAACAGCCAACCGGATTTTATTATTGGAACCAGCTCATTTTTCCAGCTACCCTATTAGTAAAAAAGTTCTAGATTTTATTCTTGCATTGGCGTTGGACAATATTGAAGGCATACAAGTTTATACGGGGACTTTTGATTCATTAAAAAAACTAGCCCTAGACACAACTATTATTTACAAAGAACATCCTTTAAACAATCATTATATTGGCAAAATGGAACCAAGGGCTTTGCTATTTGACCAGGTAAATCAATACCATGGCAG
>JBKBWE010000273.1:0-3867 GCA_046289145.1 Sediminibacterium sp. | reverse complement strand
AAGCTAAATTGGTTGCGAAAATAACCCATCAATTTCACTTTTATCACTATTTTGAGCCATTAACGAAAATGATTGCTATGACGGAAAGATCCAAATCAATTGCGCATCCAAAAGGACTGTATGTATTGTTTGCAACCGAAATGTGGGAGCGCTTTAACTATTATGGTATGAGAGCCATCTTGGTCTTGTTTATGACCAAGGCGTTGATGTTCGACAAAGTATTTGCCTCCAACTTATATGGAAGTTATACGGGTTTAATTTATTTAACACCCTTAGTAGGTGGATATGTGGCGGATAGATATTGGGGTAATAAGCGTTCTATTTTAGCGGGCGGTATTTTAATGGCTATTGGTGAATTCATCTTGTTTTTTTGTGGCATGTTATATGAATCAAATCCAGATGCATCTTCTTGGTTGTTCTTTTCTGGCTTGGGTTTTATGATTGCAGGGAATGGATTTTTTAAGCCCAATATCTCTTCATTAGTAGGTCAATTATATAGAAAAGGAGATACTAGAACCGATTCAGCCTATACCATTTTTTACATGGGAATTAATGTGGGTGGTGCTTTGGGGCCATTTGTATGTGGCTTGGTAGGCGATACAGGTAATCCAGCGGATTTTAAATGGGCATTTTTGGCCGGGGGGATTGGAATGCTCTTGGGAGTAGCCACCCTAAAATTATTACACAACAAATATGTGTTAGACCCAGAAGGAAAAACATTGGGACTTACACCAGACAATGCACCTGCTAAATTTTTGAAACCGCTGTTTATGGTGGGATCATTGTTGGCGTTTTCTATTTTGACGATTGGATTAATTTATGCCGATGTTAAAATATTTAGCTATTTATTTTATTTGTTGATAGCTAGCATTTTATTAATCGCTTTTATTGTGTTCTCCGATAAAACATTGAGTAGTTTAGAGAAGAAAAAAGTGGCGGTTATTTTTACTGTTTCTTTCTTTGTGATTTTCTTTTGGAGTGCATTTGAACAAGCAGGTGCATCACTAACGTTTTTTGCAGAAGAGCAAACCAATAGAGACCTTGGGTTCTATGTGGTTCCAGCCAGTTTCTTTCAATCATTAAACTCCACATTCGTTGTAATACTCGCACCCATTTTTGCTTTTCTGTGGTTAAAAATGGGAAAGCGAGAACCTTCATCCCCTACCAAAATGGCCATGGGATTATTCTTATTGGCATTGGGTTATTTATGGATAGCTTTTGGTGTAAAAGATGTGCAACCCGGTGTTAAAGTAAGTATGATTTGGTTAACAGGAATGTACTTTATGCATACCAGTGGAGAATTGTGTTTATCGCCCATTGGATTATCGTTGGTGAATAAATTAGCACCAGTAAAATTTGCCTCCTTATTAATGGCCGTATGGTTTACTGCCAATGCATTTGCGAATAAATTAGCAGGGGTGTTAAGTGCCTTGTATCCTGATGGAAAAACAACTTATGTAATGGGCTTTGCCATTACCAATTTGAATGAGTATTTCATGATGTTTGTGGTGATGGCAGGAACAGCATCAATCATCTTATTTGTATTAGCGAGCAAGTTGAAGAAAATGATGGATTAATTTTTTAAATAACTTTTTATGTTTCAACCAACTAAGCAATTCAAACCCTTTGTGGCCCCCGAATCTAACATGGCTGAACTAACTGTCAAGTCAATATTAGTGGGCAGTTTATTTGGGGTCATATTTGGAGCAGCCACGGTATACCTTGCATTAAAAGCAGGCTTAACGGTTTCTGCATCCATACCCATCGCTGTGATTGCTATTACCTTAGGACGCAAGTTTTTAAAGACCACTATTCTGGAGAATAATATCATACAAACTACAGGCTCTGCGGGAGAAAGTATTGCAGCAGGAGTAGCGTTTACCTTACCAGGATTTTTATTTTTATCTTCTCCTGATAGCGCAGAATATTTTAATTATTTAACTATTTTAATATTAGCCATTGTAGGTGGATTACTCGGAACTTTATTAATGGTGCCTTTGAGAAAAGCATTAATTGTAAATGAGCACGATAACTTACCTTATCCAGAAGGTACTGCATGCGGAGACGTATTAAAAGCTGGAGAGAAAGGAGGAGATTTTGCAAAGACTGCATTCTGGGGATTAGGGGTTGCTTTTGTATATGCGCTCTTACAAAAAGTATTGCACGTCATTGCGGAAACACCTTATTATGCCACTCAACAAATCAATAAATTTTTTCCATCTGCAAAAGTGAGTGGAGAAATTACTCCAGAATATTTAGGGGTAGGATATATCATTGGTCCTAAAATTGGTGGCGTCTTGGTAGCAGGAGGAGTGTTAAGTTGGTTGGTCTTTATTCCATTGTTTTCTTCCTTGGTACCACCCGATATGATTGCAGCTCAATTAGTGAAACTAGGGTATTTGGCCGATGTAGCAGTGGCTGGAGGAAAAGGCGGTTGGGATCCCGTAGCACATAGTTTTAAAGATTTTTCTTCTGCAGTGTATTATGCTTATATCAGACAAATTGGAGCAGGAACGGTAGCTGCTGGCGGTATCATCACATTAATTAAAACAGTTCCAACCATTGTTAAATCGGTGAAAGGATCTGTGGCTTCTTTAAAAGCAGAGAGCGGAGAAAATGCCGGCACCATATTAAGAACAGAAAAAGACTTGAGTTTAAAAGTAGTTGGATTAGGAACATTAGGTCTTATTCTTTTGATTACTTTATTGCCTCAAGTACCCGGTGACAGTGTGTTGCAGAAATTATTAATTGGAGTTTTAGTAATCATATTTGGTGCATTATTCGTAACCGTTTCTTCCAGAATTGTAGGCTTAATTGGATCATCCAATAACCCCATCAGTGGCATGACCATCGCCACTGTAATGGGAACCAGTTTGATTTTTTTAAGCATGGGATGGACGGGTCAAAGTTATGAGCCATTGGTATTGGTAGTGGGTGGAATGATTTGTATAGCCGCAGCCAATGCGGGTGCTACATCACAGGATTTAAAAAGCGGATATATTGTAGGTGCAACACCACGCAATCAACAGATTGCTTTATTTGTGGGCGCCATAGTATCTTCTTTGGTAATTGGCTTAACCGTAAAATTCTTAGATAAACCTAGTTCAGAAATGTTGAGCCAAGGAATTAATCATGCCATAGGTACAGAAAAATATCCAGCACCACAAGCAACATTAATGGCAACGCTTATTAAAGGAATCCTTTCACAAAACTTAGATTGGCAATATGTTTTTGCAGGGGTGTTCTTAGCCATTACGATGGAGCTTTGTGGCATAAAGTCATTAAGTTTTGCGGTGGGAGCATACCTGCCGTTGGCCACTACTTTGCCTATCTTTTTAGGAGGTGCTATTAGAGGGATTGTAGAAAGCAAACAGAAAAAAGCAAATCAACAATTGAGTGCCGAAGAAGAGGAGTTGGGCAAGGGCAATTTATTTGCAACAGGATTGGTAGCAGGAGGCGCAGTAGCAGGAGTAATCATTGCATTTGTATCCGGCTCAGAATCTGGAGAGAAATTTCTTGCCGCAGTAAGCCAAGAAGAAGGATTGGTACATCTGCTATCCGAAAATGGTTATTTCTTATTGGGTACTTTGTTTTTTGCATTGATGGCTGGTATCCTTTATAAAGTAGCAACCAAAAAATAACTTTTCACTCGTTAAACCTTTGCTTCGTTTACCTATCTTACTGCAAATTCAGTACATGAAATTTGCAAAAGGCTTTTTATTTTGCTTAGCGATTACGGCAACCTTTGGATTCAGCTCATTGGTGGATGATCCCATTCCCTTTAAAAAGTTTGGCTATACTCCCCAACAAGCAGCTGCCAGATTATTGGATCGATTTAGTTTTGGTGCCAAGCCAGGTCAAGTAGAT
>JBKBWE010000010.1:7900-21560 GCA_046289145.1 Sediminibacterium sp. | reverse complement strand
TACCTTCTTCGGTCATATAGGGAAGAATTTCATTATAGTATTGATCTAATTTTTCCAATTCCCATTTTTCCATTGGAGCGCCAGCATCTCCATCTTCACAGCATCCTCCTTTGCATTTAGTAAGATCACAAACGAAATGTTCTTCTACTACTTCATCACTAATTAGTATCTGGTCTATTGCTATCATGTATTCAACTTATTGGTTAAAGATAACCTGTTTAATTTATGGCTGCTTGCGCCAAGTAAAACTATTAATTAAGTGTTTAACGTCTTCCATTAAAAACTGGTTTACAATTTTCAACGAATCTTCATTCGGTGTTGCATCAAAATACAAAGCCCCTCTCAAGAAATGTCGGCTTGAATCTGTAAGGAAAAATTGATTAGCGGTGGCCACATCTCCCCCTACTTTAAAAAAAACACCTTCTACATTGTATGGATTTACTAATAATGAATCGTCAATAGAATATGCTTTAGAAGTATGTTTTCCAGTTAAGGTAAATGCATCTCGTATTAATGAATCAAAGCTATTTTGAACGCCAATTTGTTTATAACTAATATAAATTCTGCCACTAAATTGGGGGAAATCAATATTAATCCACCAGGGGTTTTCGGTGGTTTCACCGAAGAATGTACTGTCTTTGGTTACACGGGCATATTCCGGATATTCAAAACTATATGGATAACCCGGTTCTTGAAAAAGCCGGTATTTTTTTTGCGGAAACTCTATTTTAAAATAACCAGTTGGCTTGGGGGTAAATGAACTATTGCAAGCATAAAAAAAAAGGATTGCAATAAAAAAAAAACTAGCTACTACTTTACTCATCAGTTCCTTCTTTAATGGTCAACTTAACTTTTAATATTCTATTCTTAGCAACTTCAAGTACAGTGAAATCAAATTCATCAGTAGCTATTATTTGATTCAGTTGTGGAATTTCACCAGCAATTTCTAATACCAATCCAGCTAAGGAATCACTTTCCCCTCTTTGTGTATCAAAAGTATTGAGGTCTATATTCATGATTTTACACACGTCATTAATCATCATCTTGCCCTCAAAAATATAGTTATGATCATCTAATTTTTTATACCCCGCGTCTTCCTCATCAAACTCATCTTTGATTTCTCCAATTACTTCCTCTAAAATATCTTCTAATGTTATTATACCACTAGTACCGCCAAACTCATCTACAACAATGGCAAAATGTATTCGCTTCATTTGAAACTCTTGAAGCAAATCTTCAATCATTTTTTGTTCATGAACAAAAAATGGCGGCCTTAACAAACTCTTCCAATTAAAATTAGCCGGTTCATCTAAATAGGGTAATAAATCTTTTGTATGAATCATCCCTGTTATATGGTCTAACCCTTCTTTATACACAGGCAAACGACTATAATTCAAATCTCTTACAATATCTAGTAATTCTGCAAAAGTGATTTCTTCTTCTACACCGTGCACATCTACCCTTGTTTTCATTACCTGCTTAACCGAGATATTACCAAACTTCACAATTCCTTTTAGTATATTTTTTTCGTTTTCAGAAGCAGTATTATCAGTGGTAATATCAATTGCATGATCTAATTCTTCTAAACTATAAGCATTACCATTTTTATTATTCAATACCCTTTCTAATTTATCTGAATATTTAACTAACTTTTTGCCTAAGCCCGTGCACAAATAGGTCATGGCTTGCACAATTCCTCCGAAATCTTTTGCGAAGCGAATATTATTTTGGGTTGCCAATACTTTTGGCATTACTTCTCCAAATAGAACCAACATGAATGATACCGCTACTACTTTTATAATAAACTCTACCCATGCGGCTCCGTATTGCTCAAAGTTGAATAAGTTGTCTATGAGTAAATTGGAAACAATAATAATGGTGATGTTAACAAAACTGTTTGCAATTAGCAAAGAGGCCAAAAATGTTTTGGGCTCTTCTAACAAATCAACAATTCTTTGATAAGGCGGTATTTGTTTAGACCTCAATAAATTGATGTCTTTATGTGTTAAAGAAAAGAATGCAACTTCAGCACCTGATAACACAAAAGATAAAAAAAACAAAAACAGCAAGACCATTACTAAAATAGTTGTGCCTTGTGCCTGCAATGCTGCCATTATGTGAAAAGAAGAAAGTAATTCGGTTACAGGATAATAATCCAAAGCCACGGAGTTTGATTAGAAAGCAAAAATATCGTTTCTGCAACAATTAAAAGGGAAGAGATTCATAATCTGGTTCACCAGAACCTGGTCCTGCAGTTCCATCGGCTCTTTTATCTAACATTATCAAATTATCTGCAACCACTTCGGTAGCAAATTTTTTGTTTCCGTCCTTGTCTTCCCAGCTTCTGGTTCGCAATCTTCCTTCTATGTATATTAAACTTCCTTTATGTAAATATTTTTCAGCCAAATCTGCCAAACCACGCCACAAAACCACTGTATGCCATTCTGTTTGTGAAACCAGCTTTCCTGTTCTGTCTTTGTAGGTTTCAGTGGTGGCCAAAGGAAATTTAGCTACCCCAATATTTCCTTCTAATTGTTGGATATCTGGATCTTTACCCAAATTACCAATAAGCATCACTTTATTTACTCCACGCATAAGCATTTGTTTTAAAAAACTGCTTCTTAAAAATACCCATTTTTTTATTAACCAACTACCATCTCAACTATTTAACTGTTAAATGTTTCCATATAGGCAGTTATCAATCTTGGGAAAGCAAATTGATTGAGCTCTTTTTCATTTATCCATATAAGTCCATTTAAGGGTTTAGGAGACTGGTTTAGTTGTACATGAATAAACTGACTAGTTATTTGTTGATGGGTTAATTGTTGGGTTTTTATAGTTGAAATGTTGAATACAGTTGAATTACTAATTCCTAATTGATTGTGTAACCAATTATTGACAGTTTCAATATTCCAGCTTAGGCTAGCTATCGCTTCAATAGCATAAAACTCATATAATCCTTGCCAAATATCTTTTTGCATTCTTTGTTTAATTCCAATGCTGCCCTTGTAATGAAAAACCATATAATAAATCCATCTCTTTTTTCGATTAATGGTTTTTGTTTTAATGGGCAATTGATTAACCTGACTATTCGTTTTAGCAGCACAATTGCTTGCTAATACACAACTGTTACATAAAGGCAATGCCGGCTTGCATATGGTAGCCCCAAAATCCATAATGGCCTGATTGTATTTCCCCGGTTGTGATATATCTAATAGTTCTGTTGCGAGTGTTGTAAAATAATTTTTGCCTTCAGTGGTATCTATTGGTTTTTCAATTCCGAAATACCTTGCTATTACTCTAAACACATTCCCATCTACTACTGCGTAAGGTTGGTCAAATGCAAATGAAGCAATGGCTGCCGCTGTATACGGCCCTACTCCCTTTAGTTTCAAAATTGCTTCATAATCAACGGGGAATTTTCCTCCTAATTCAAAAGCAATATATCGAGCAGTAATCAATAAGTTTCTGCACCTACTATAATATCCTAAACCTTCCCATAATTTGAAAACAGATTCGTCCTTGGCATTAGCAAGTAAGTCAACAGTTGGGAATACTTCTATAAACTTATTATAGTAGTCTAAACCTTGCTCTACCCTGGTTTGTTGTAATATGACTTCACTTAACCAAATTTTATATGGATCTTTTTCGCCTTTCCAAGGCATTTTACGCTCATTTTCCTGTTTATTCCACAACATGAGTTTTTGCGTAAAAAAGTCATTTAAGTGCTGTTTTAAGCTATTTTTAATGGGCATATGGGGTTATTTGGCCGTTCACTTTGTTAATATATAATCAAATTTATAATTGTAAGTAATTGAATTATTTGATAATGTCACAAAAAAGAGGTCCATTTTTTTGGGTAATTCACCTTTTTTTTGTTACTTTAAACCAACAACTTATTATAAAAACAATTAATAATGAGAAAATCAGATCTCATCAATAACATTTCGGAAAAAACAGGCATCCCAAAAGTAGATGTTTTGGTGACGCTTGAGACGATGTTTAAGGAAGTAAAAGAAAATCTGTCTCAGGGTCAAAACATTTATATACGCGGGTTTGGTAGCTTTATTACAAAAAAGAGAGCTGCTAAGATTGGTAGAAATATTAAAAAAAATGTGGCTGTTGAAATTCCTGAACATTTTATTCCAGCATTTAAACCTGCTAAAGAATTTGTTAGTGAAGTAAAAAGCAAGCGTAAGTAGTTACCTTTGCCGAAACTGAACTAAAAGTGAAAAAACAACAATACGTTCTTTCTGCAATTGCATTGATTCTTTGTATTGCGCTTTATATAGGCGGCAAAACAGTTCCAGATAAAACAGCAGCAACCACACATACTGAAGGTGATGGACACGACCATTCTGCTGAATCCCCCCAAAAAATTGATTTTAAAAGCATTTTAGCTTCAGCTAAAGCTACTATTACGCCTAATCAGGCCCAAAGACTAACCGCATTAGAAAATTCTGTTACCAGAGGTGATGTAAAAGAGCAGCAAATTCATGCTTTTCACGAGATAGCCAGATTCTGGTTAGACTCAGCTAGAAAGTTTGAATTGTACGCATATTATACTTCTGAAGCTGCGAAGTTGGAAAATTCTGAAAAAAGCCTCACCTTTGCCGCCCGCTTGTTTTTAGACCGCCTGATGATGTCTGGTGATCCAGCCATGCAAACATGGTTAGCAAACAATGCGAAAGTTCTTTTAGAGAATGCCCTTAAAATCAATCCTGCAAATGATTCAAGCAGAATTGGACTAGGTTCTTGTTACCTATTTGGCAATATTAGTTCTAACCCTATGGAAGGAATTAATATGATTCGTCAAGTGGTAGAAAAGAACCCTGGAAATATTTATGGGCAGATGATGCTTGCGCTCGGAGGTAAAAAAAGCGGTCAATACGATAAAGCAATTGAACGTTTCTTACTGATTGTGCAAAAGGAACCAGACAATATTGAAGCCGTATTTCATATAGCCGAATGTTATGACCTTAAAGGAGACAAACCAAATGCAATTGTTTATTACGAAAAAGCAAAACAATTGGTGAAAATTCCGCAAGCTAAAGAAGAGCTGAATAACAGAATCATGGAATTGAAAAAATAAATTATTGTTTAACTATTTAAATCTCTTTGTATGCCTTGTGGTAAGAAAAGAAAGCGTCATAAAATTGCGACGCACAAAAGAAAAAAACGTCTAAGAAAGAATCGTCATAAGAAGAAGAATAAATAATTCTCCTTTTGCACATATTTAAATGCAATGCACCAAAAGTGCATTGCATTTAATACTTATCTACCATTTGCTGTTGCCTCTTAATTTTCTGCAACTTTACTCCTCCTCCTTCTTCAGCAGCATTGTTTAGGTTAAGTAGATGATAGGTCCTGCAATTAGGTACCTATTACTGTATATTAAAGTTGCGAACCTGTGAACAAAGAATTAATTATCAATGCCGGAACAACCGGTGTAGAAATAGCTTTACTAGAAGATAAAAAACTGGTTGAGCTTCATAGCGAAAGTACTGATATGAACTTTGCTGTGGGCGACCTATATCTGGGCAAAGTGAAGAAGCTCATTCCCGGACTAAACGCTGCATTTGTAGACGTTGGTTACGAAAAAGATGCTTTCCTTCACTATACCGATTTAAGTCCATATGCAAGATCAATCATTAAATACACCCAATTGGCCATGCACGACAAAGAGCCAAATGGATTTGATTTTTCAAAATTTCAAACAGAACCTGAAATATTAAAAACAGGAAAAATAAATGAGGTTTTAAATGGCAAACCCAATGTGTTGGTGCAAATATTAAAAGAGCCCATTGCAGCCAAAGGACCACGTTTAAGTTGTGAAATTTCATTACCTGGTCGTTTCGTAGTAGTTACCCCATTCAATGAAATAGTAGCTGTTTCAAAAAAAATACATTCAGGTGACGAGCGTAAGCGGTTACACAAAATTGTAGAAGCAATTCGACCTAAGAACTTTGGAATTATTGTAAGAACCGCTGCTGAAGGGAAAAGTACCGCTGAATTACACCAAGATTTATTAAGCATCATTGAAAATTGGAATGGAATTCAGAAAAAACTAAAAGGAGCTGTAGCACCTATTAGAATTTTAAGTGAAGAAACAAAAACCACGAGCATACTTAGAGATTTGCTGAGTGCAGATTTTAATAAAGTGGTAGTAAATGACCCTACTATATTCAATGATATACAAGCTTATATTCAAAGAATTGCTCCTGATAAAAAAGATATTGTAAGCTTATTTCAAGGAAATGGCCTTCCCATTTTTGACCACTATGGCATAACCAAACAGGTTAAAAGCTCTTTTGGTAAAACTGTCAATTTACCGAGTGGTGCTTATTTAATTATTGAGCATACCGAAGCCTTGCATGTGGTAGATGTAAACAGCGGATACAAAAGTGTAAGCAATAATCAAGAGGAAAATGCTTTGCAGACCAATCTAGAGGCTGCAGAAGAAATGGCTAGACAGTTAAGACTTAGAGATATAGGGGGCATTATTGTGGTTGATTTCATAGATATGAAATTACCCGATAACAAAAGAAAATTACAAGAAGCCATGGAAGGCTTTATGAAGACCGACCGAGCTAAGCATTCTGTTCTTCCGATATCTAAGTTCGGGTTAATGCAAATTACTCGACAGCGTATGCGTCCTGAAGTAAACATCAATACCGCTGAAGTTTGCCCAGTATGTAAGGGTTCAGGCAAAATCACTTCTACGCTTTTATTAGAAGACGAGATTGAAAAGCGTTTGTATTATTTAACATCTCACGCGCATAAAAACCTTACGTTGGTAGTTAATCCGATTGTTTATTCGCATTTAACTAAAGGACTTTTCTTTAGTTCAATTATTAGAAAATGGAATAAAAAATTCAAGACAAAAATTAGCATTAAAGCCAATACCAATTATCATATTGTAGAGTTCCGTTTCTTTAATGAACACGAAGAAGAAATAAAACTATAAAGAATCAATAGTCAATTAGAATACTTCTTTGAGCACTATTCAATTTTAAAATTCATCCAAAATAAAAACCCCGGTTCATTTTAAATGACCGGGGTTTATTATTTATAAAGTAGATTAAAGTAAACTACTAGTATCCTGCATTCTGTACAAGATTCTTATTTACGTCTGTTTCTCTTCTAGGAATAGGTAAGATTAATTTAGCATCGTTCCAAGCTAAAGTGCCAACAGGAGTTTGTAAACGTTTCGCTTCAATTAAAGTATGCCCTTCGAAAGCCAATTCAAAGGATCTTTCTTTGGTAATATCAGCTAATGAAACAGTTAACAAAGAAGCCAAACCAACTCGGTTGCGGATTCTATTGATATCAGCCAAAGGAGTGGCTCCTATAATGGTTCCTAAACGTTGGTTACACTCTGCGCGAGTAAGGAACATTTCGGCCAAACGAATGATAGCTACATCACCAAAACGATCTAAATGTTTATTGGTATAATAGTTACCTCCGCTTAAAGTGAAATACCCTTTTCTAAAATCACCCGTTTCATATGCGTTGATATGCGTTAGTCTGATTTTACAATCGCTTCTACCTGCAGTTCCAGCGATACCAACATTTCTTCCGAAATAAGTATTCTGAGAGTTAGTACCGTCTTGTGCGGTAACTTTTAAAGAGAATAAATATTCTCCTGGAGTTCCGCCTGCATTATTGATAAATGTGAACCAGTTGCTGCCAAAATTAGCTGCTAGATTTTTACCGCTTCCAGTAATTACACGGTTAGCAGCATCTCTTGCATTTGCATAATCTTTAACCATTAAATACACACGGCTTAACTGAGCTGCAGCAGCCCATTTACTTACGTAATTACCGTTAGAATTAGGCAATAAAGTTTCTGCTTTAACTAGGTCAGCAATAACTTGGTCATAAACCGCTTTTACAGTTGCTCTAGCAGGATAGTTTGCATCGGTTACATTACCTGTTGGTGTTAAAACCAAAGGAACACCTGGGTTAGTTGCATAATCACCATCTCCCACAAACTTTGCATACAATCTTACCAATTCAAAATACATTGACGCTCTAAGCATTAACGCTTCCCCTTCTACTGAATTTCTTTTTGTAGTTGAAGAAGTCACTTTAGCTACTGCAGTCAATACATTATTACAACGATTGATTGTATTGTAACAAGCAGCCCAAGTATCTCTAGCAAAAGAGTTATCAGAAACCATTTGGGTTTGATATGCATCGGATAAGCCAGCAAATGTACCGGTGAAATTAATATTGGTTGAATTACCAATTAGGTCATTCAATACCATGATATCTCCACCGTAGGCAGCTGCACTTTGTGCACCATCATAAGCACCAATTAATGTTACCAATACATCCCCTTCAGTGTTTAATGCAAGGTTGTCAGCAATACTTGCTGTTGGAGCAATATCTAGTCTCTTTTCGCAACTTACCAGTGTAATAGTACCCAAAAGCAAAGCTGCTTTAAAGTAATTACTCATGTTGTTGATTAATATTTTCATAATAGTTAGTATTAATTAATTAAAAACCTACGTTCACACCAAATAAAATAGTTCTTGGCTGTGGTGATGTATAGAAATCGTTTCCTTTAGCAATATTTGAATCGAAAGAGTCAGCATTAACTTCTGGATCCCAATAAGTGTAATTGGTAAAGGTTAACAAGTTCTGAGCCGATACATACAATCTTAAACGCTCGATTTTAAATTTAGACAATTGCTTTGCATTGAAAGTATAACCCAAAGAAACAGTTCTTAAACGGATATATGAACCATCAACAATATAACGACTGCTTGCCTGAGAACCATTCACTCTGTATAAACGTACTTGAGGAACATCGGTGATATCACCAGGCTTCTGCCATCTTCTTAACTGGTCTGCAGTATTGTTGTCTTCGTATAACATACTTGCAGAAGAGTATCTACCCATACCATAAATATTGTTCTCGTTACCCAATACACCATTAAAGAAAATTGATGCATCAAATCCTTTGTAAGAGAAGCTATTGGTAATACCTAAGATATAATCTGGGTTTGGATCTCCTACAACTACTCTTTGAGCTAAATTATAGTTGCTGGTTGTTCCTTTATTTAAAGAACCATCCGCATTCTTGGTATTCAAATAGAACAATGCGTTTCCGTTGGCAGGATCAACTCCAGCATATTGAGGAGTGTAGAATACACCCACTGCATATCCTTCTTGTACACGGTTCATGCTGCTGATACCACCTTCAATAATTTGACCTTGAATATCAGTTACTTTACCAATATTACGAGCAATGTTAAAGCTGGTGTTCCACTTGAATGCACCAATTAAGTTTTGGGTATTTAATACAAATTCAAAACCTTTGTTTTCTAACTTACCTACGTTTCTAACTTGGCTATTGAAACCAGTAGTTGCAGGAATATTAACGTTCAACAATAAACCGTCGGTCTTCTTAACATAGTAGTCAATTTCACCGGTAATACGGTTATTCAAGATACCGAAGTCGATACCAATGTCGAACTGCTTAGTGGTTTCCCACTTTAAGTTATCGTTTCTAAGTTGAGAAGGACGCTGACCTGCAGCACCTGCATAACCAGCATCTCCAGAGAATAGACCCAACTGAGGGAAGTTTCCAATTTCCGCATTACCTACGATACCATAGCTAGCACGTAATTTTAAGAAACTAAAAATCTTGCTGTCTTGTAAGAATTTCTCATTGCTCATGATCCATCCTGCAGAAACAGCTGGGAAGAAACCAGATCTTGAGTTTTTACCAAATCTAGAAGACTGGTCAATACGCGCACTAGCTGCAACAATATACTTTTCGTCGAAAGTATAGTTGCCTCTTAAGAAATAAGATAAGAACCTGAAATCTGTTTGAGATGAACTACCACTTGAGATAGTTGCAGCACTTGCAATTTTCTGATAAGAGTTAGATGGGAAGGCTGTACCTTCTGTAAAGTTATACTTAGCTTGAGACTGTTGATACTGAGTACCTAAAGTAGCACTGATATTGTGCTTCTTAATTACAGTGCTATAATTAAAGTATGACTGAGTATTATAGTTGGTAACAAAAGCTCCTCTATTAGAACCTAAACCTGCAGAAGCCCTGGTTTGGTTTCTAACAGTTTGATTTTGGAAATAACCTTCCTCGTTTTGGCTTAAGTAATCCATTCCAAACTCAGTTTGGAAGGTTAATCCTTTTGCCAAATATGCTTTCAAGTAAGCATTACCAAATGTTCTGTAAACATCTTGTGTGTACTTAGCATAGTTTACAGTCAAAATTGGATTATAGTACAATGGAATATTTACATCTCCAGGAGGGGTACCAGAAGGTAATCCTGTATTAGGATCAGTAAAAGGATTCATTGGCATCAATGCAATTGCTTGCAAAGGATTGGAGAATGCGTTATCATCTGGTAAACGTCTGTTATAGGTTCTTGAAAGGCTTAATGAAACCCCCATATCTAACCAGTCATTTACTTTTTGATCAATATTTAAACGGCCTGTTGTTCTTTGCAATTCATTACCCACCATGGTACCAGTTTGCTCTAAATGTTGGAATGAAGAGAAAAACTTGGTTTTATCTGTCCCACCTCTGATTTGCAAATCAGCTTGTCTATATGGCGCTTTTTGGAAAACAGCATCTTGCCAATCGTAGGTTTTCTTTGGATCTTTAGACCAGTTGCCATAGCTGTAATAATCCATCACATCATTTTTTACATACGATGTCCAGCTACTAGGATCAGTAATTGGTGTACCGTCTAAATCATCACGGTATTTTGCACCTTCCAAAATTAAGGTAGCATATTCTTCAGAATTCAACATAGCCAAACGCTTGGTAGCTTCAGCAGCACCAGTTTGGTAATTGAAAGTCACCTGGGTTTTACCTGCACGACCTTTCTTAGTAGTAATTAATACAACTCCGTTTGCAGCACGAGAACCGAAAATGGCTCCAGCAGATGCATCTTTCAATACTTCAATAGACTCAATATCATTTGGGTTAAGGTCTACCAATGGATTGGTTGCACCACCATAAGAACTCTGGCTATTAGAAGTCATTGGAATACCATCTAATACATATAAAGGCTGGCTATTGGCACTAATAGAAGAGTTACCTCTTACACGTACAGTCACCGCCTGGCCTAATTTACCAGATTGGCTATTTACAAATACACCAGCAGCTTTTCCTTGAAGCGCTGCGTCCACACTCGGGGTTGGCATGTATTCAATGTCTTTACCTTTTACACGAGCAATGTTACCGGTAACTTCTCTTTTAATTTGAGCGCCACCAAAACCTGTAACAATTACTTCACTAAGGTTAGAAACAGCTGAATTCAAGGCAACATCTACAGATACACCTCTTACAGGAGCTTCTACATCACTGTATCCTACATAAGAGAATACCAATGTTTTTACACTTGAAGTAACTTTAATGCTGTAAGCACCATCGGCACCTGTTATAGAAGTAACAGCTGTACCTTTTGCTTTTACGGTTACACCTCCTAAAGGAGCCCCGTTTGCTGCGTCGGTAACTTTACCTGACACAGTGGTTTGTGCATGAGCCACCACAACACAGAAGAGGGCAAAAAGCCCTACTAGCAGTTTTTTTCTCATAATTAGTTTTTTAGTTCACCATTGATTAATAAATCAATGAAGCCCTAAATTAACATAAATTTCATTTGCAAAGAAATTGTTAAAGGTTTTTTTAAGGTTTGTTAAAGAATTAGGTGCTTCATTTAAAGATAATCGTAGGTTTTAAAATCAATAGCCCAGCAATTTCTAAAAAGTTACGAGCAAAAGTTTTATGAATAGATTTTTTTTATATATTTATATTAAAACATTTGTATTTATTTGATATTCAATAATATTAATGATTCAACAGCGCAGAAAATAGATAGTGTGTACAAAAATTAATTTTGCAGTTTGGCCTATTTTGGTAATTTAGTGGTAGAATTTAATGGGTTAGTAAGTAAAAGGGTCAACATCATTGTTGGCCCTTTTGCGTTTTAAATATCTCCCTGAAAAGTCCCTTATATTTTCATTTATGAGCAAGATTAAAACCGCATTTTTTTGTAGCAATTGTGGATATGAAAGCACCAAGTGGATTGGAAAATGTCCTTCGTGTAATCAATGGAATACTTTTTCGGAAGAAATAATTCAGAGTGGTGATGCAAAAGAAAAAACTACCTGGGAAGATTATCCTGAAAAAAAACGGACCAGCAAAACAATTGCGCTAAGCGATATTGATTTTAAAGAAGAAAAAAGAATTGT
Organism: Sediminibacterium sp.; assembly: GCA_046289145.1. Classification (GTDB taxonomy): domain Bacteria; phylum Bacteroidota; class Bacteroidia; order Chitinophagales; family Chitinophagaceae; genus Sediminibacterium. The sequence continues at coordinate 9,323 of JBKBWE010000010.1, read as the reverse complement.
AACTCCTGATGCAGAATTAAATAGAGTGTTGGGTGGAGGAATTGTTCCTGGTAGTTTGGTATTAGTTGCTGGTGAACCAGGAATTGGAAAGAGTACTTTGTTTTTGCAAAACGGACTTTTAATAAAACAATTAAAAGTATTATATATAAGTGGAGAGGAAAGTGAGCAACAAATTAAAATGCGCGCTGATAGACTAAAAATTAGTAACGACAATTTTTACTTGCTAACTGAAACAGATACCAATATTATTTTTAAAGAAATTAAAAAACTAAAACCAGAATTAGTAATTGTAGATTCAATTCAAACAATACAATCTAATTTAATTGATTCATCTGCAGGTACTGTTTCTCAAATTAGAGAATGCGCTGCATCATTTCAACGCTTTGCAAAAGAAACCAATACTCCTGTTTTTTTAATTGGTCATATCACTAAAGATGGTGCCATTGCAGGTCCAAAAATTTTAGAGCATATGGTTGATACGGTGTTACAGTTTGAAGGTGATAGACATTATGCGTATAGAATATTAAGAACGCTTAAAAACCGCTTTGGCTCTACATCTGAGCTTGGTATATATGAAATGAGTGGGGCAGGAATGAGAGTGGTTACCAATCCTTCAGAAATATTAATTGCACAAAGAGAAGAAGTATTAAGTGGTAGTGCAATTGCTGCTGCATTAGAAGGAATGCGCCCCTTATTAATTGAAGTACAAGCATTGGTTACTCCAAGTGTTTATGGAACGCCGCAACGAACAGTTACTGGTTTTGATTTAAGAAGACTTCAGTTATTATTAGCTGTATTAGAAAAAAGAGGCGGATTTCCATTTGGTTTAAAAGATGTATTTGTAAATATTGCTGGTGGAATAAAAATTGAAGATCCTTCTACAGATCTTGCAGTAATATGTGCATTATTATCATCGTATGAAGACAACCCACTTCCGAAAAATATTTGCTTTGCGGGTGAAGTTGGATTGAATGGAGAAATTAGAGCAGTAAATAGAATTGAGCAAAGAATTGCAGAAGCACAAAAATTAGGATTCGAAAAAATTATTGTTTCTAAATTCAATAAAAAAAGTTTTGATCCAAAAGCATTTTCTATTCAAGTGATTGCATTGAGTAGAGTAGATGAAGTATATCAACAGCTTTTTTAAATCCTCCGTTAAAAAACCTTTTTCTTTTCGGTTTTCACTTCCATTTTTATTTATTGGTTTGTCTAGTTTAACATCATGGCAATACCAATTAACACTTATATCAACGCGTTTCAACAGTTATTCTTCCCGCATATTTGTAGTGGCTGTGGTGCCGACTATATTCATACTAATGCGTTCTTATGTGCTGCATGTAATAATGCACTTCCAGTAACCCATTTTTTTGACCGTTCAAACAACCCTGTTGAGCAGGTTTTTGCAGGCAGAATTCCACTGATT
>JBKBWE010000010.1:0-7890 GCA_046289145.1 Sediminibacterium sp. | reverse complement strand
GGGGCAAGTTTTTATTTTTACAAATCTGGACTGGTTCAACACCTGGTATCACAATTAAAATACAAGAATAACCTTGCAGCTGGTCGTTTTTTAGGCAGGTGCATGGGAAGAGCATTGCGCCAATCTGAACGCTTTGCCCATATAGACCTACTAATTCCCCTTCCCTTACATCCCAAAAAAGAATTTCAACGGGGGTATAACCAAGCAAGAATTATTTGTGAGGGGATTATGGAGGTCTGGCCAAAAAAACTCTGCACGCAAGCTATTAGTAGACTGGTTTACACCAGCAGCCAAACCCAAGGCAATCGCTTAAACCGCTGGAAAAACATGGAAGATGCTTTTTGGGCTTCTGAACCTAATATGATAAAAAATAAAAATATTTTAATCATAGACGATGTAATTACTACTGGGGCTAGTTTAGAAGCCTGCGCCAGAGCCATACTGCAAGTTCCTGGTACTTCGGTGAGTGTTGCCACTGCCGCTTACACCGTTTAACATTTGACTAAACAAAATCCCCTTACATTCGTTGTATAAATAAAAAGTCATGAAATATATTTTTTCAATTGCTGCTATTATGATGCTTAGCGCATTTAATTTACCTGGTGTAAATAGCATTCATAGTTTTAAAGTAAAATCTATTGAAGGCAAAACAATTGATTTCTCCTCTTTTAAAGGAAAGAAAATTTTGGTGGTAAATACTGCATCTAAATGTGGTTATACTCCTCAGTACGATGCTCTACAAAAAGTATACAACCAATACAAAGACAAGCTAGTGATTGTAGGTTTCCCTGCCAATAATTTTGGCGGTCAGGAACCTGGTAGCGATAGTGAGATTCAAGATTTTTGTAAAGCCAACTATGGGGTAAGTTTTCCTATGGCAAGTAAAGTAAGTGTAAAGGGTAGTGATATGGCTCCTATTTACAAATGGCTTACGTCTAAAACAGAAAATGGTGTTTTAGATGCAGAAGTTGGTTGGAACTTTGGTAAGTTTTTATTAGATGAAAATGGAAAATTATTGCAATATTTCCCAAGCAAAGTGAAGCCAGATAGCGACGAAATATTAAAATTTGTAAAGTAGTTTATTCAACTATTTTTGTAGAAAGAGAATGTTCACACATTCTCTTTTTTATTTGTGTACTCCATTATTTTAATCAATGCTTTTTTCAGATGTAATTGGTCATGATGCTATCAAACAACATTTAGTTGAAATGGTAGAGCACAACAGGCTTAGCCATGCATTGTTGTTTTTAGCTAAAGAAGGAGCTGGTGGGCTTCCGTTAGCAATGGCTTTTGCTCAATATATTGTAAGCCTCCCCGCTGAAGCTCCTGTGGTAGAAGACCTATTTGGTGGAATGACCTCACTGGCACCCACACCAGCTTTTATCCACCCAAATCAAATAGCCAATGAACCTGCATATTTACGCGCAGACAAACTAGTTCATCCCGATTTGCATTTTACTTATCCAGTAATTCCTCGTAAGTCAGGAGACAAACCTATTAGCTCAGATTATATTGAAGAATGGAGAAGTTTTGTGCAAACCATGCCTTACGGCAACGTATACGATTGGTTACAAAGTATTGGCGCAGACAATAAGCAAGGAAATATTACTGCTGAAGAATGCAATCAAATTATTAGAGAGCTTAGTTTAAAAAGTTTTGAAAGTAAATACAAAGTATTATTGGTGTGGATGCCCGAATATTTAGGCAAAGAAGGAAATAAATTATTGAAACTGATTGAAGAGCCTCCACCCAATACCATTTTTTTACTGGTAGCGGAAAACGAAGAGCAAATGCTGGCTACTATTTTAAGCAGGTGTCAATTAGTTCGAATTCCAGCTTTAGAAGATAAAGATATTGAACAAGCATTAATAGAGCGTGCAAAAGCCAGTGAAGAAACTGCCCGACAAATCACTGGTATTTGTGAGGGAAACTATAGAGAAGCATTACAGCTTTTACAACATGCCGATGAAGATTGGCAATCATTGTTAAGGGAATGGTTAAATGCAATGCTAAAAACAGGTCCTGCTGCTCAACTTAAATTTATAGACGAGATTAGTAGATTGGGTAGAGAGAAACAAAAACAGTTTTTACGCTATTTTAATCATTTATTAGAACAAAGCATTCGTATAAGAGTAATTGGTGAGGAATTAGTTAAACTGGCAGAACCCGAAAAAGATTTTGCCAAAAGACTGAATAAAATAGCTTCTGTTAGTCAACAAGAATGTATTATAGAAGAATTAGACAAAGCTGCTTATTATATAGAACGCAATGCCCACGCTAAAATGTTGTTTCAAGCACTCACCATTAAACTATACCATATCATTCAGAACAAAACCCTAATTTTGAGTAAATAGGTACATATTAAAGAACTTCTTATTATTATATATATATGGGATGTGGATCTTGTGGAACGGGGAAACCAAATGGTTGTAAAAGTAACGGAGGCTGCAGCACGGGTGGATGTAATCGTTTAAACGTGCACGACTGGTTAATGAATTTGCCTTTTAGCGATCCTGAAAGCAATTGCAGAATTGTTGAAGTAAGCTTTAAGCAAGGCAGCAGAAAAGAATTTTTTAGAAATACCACTTTACAATATTTAGAGAAAGGAGAATACGTGACTGTTGAAGGGGTTAGTGGTTTTGATGTAGGTGAAGTAAGTCTTACTGGAGAATTAGTGCGCATGCAGTTGAAGAAAAAACAAGTAGACGAGTTTAGCCCTGAAATAAAAAAGATACTTCGCAAAAGCACCGATAGAGATATTGAAAGCTTCGAAATAAGCAAAAGCAGGGAAAAGGAAATACTCGCTAGAAGCCGTACTATTGCTCGTAGCTTGAACTTACAAATGAAGTTGAGCGAGGTTGAAATTCAGGCTGATGGTAAAAAAGGAACTTTCTTTTATACCGCTGATGATAGAGTAGATTTTCGTGAAATGATTAAAATATTTGCTGGCGACTTTAAGATTAAAGTAGAAATGAGGCAAATAGGTATTCGTCAGGAAGCGGCTAAATTAGGTGGTATTGGTTCTTGCGGAAGAGAGCTATGTTGCAGTACTTGGTTAAACGATTTCAAAAGCGTTAATACTACTGCAGCACGTTACCAAAACCTATCTATCAATCAAACAAAATTGAGTGGCCAGTGCGGAAGATTAAAATGCTGTTTAAATTATGAGTTAGACACTTATTTAGATGCATTGCAACAATTCCCTGATTATGCAGATACATTGGATACTGCAATGGGTACTGCTCATTTAATCAAGAAAGATATTTTCAAAAATTTAATGTGGTATATTCTTCCAAATAATACCAAGCATTATCCTTTAACCATTGATAGAGTTAAAGAAATAAAAAGATTGAATAAGCAAGGACAGCGAGTAGATGAATTACAAGCAGTTGAAATTGTAAATAGCAAACAAAAAGAAGCAGAACCAGCTTTTGTTGAATTGGTAGGTCAAATCAGTTTGAAATCGTTAGAGAAAAACGATAGAAGAAGAAGAGACCAACAAAGAAGTAATCAAAGCGGACCACAACAAAGAGCCCCTCAAGGGAACGGCCCTCAAAGAGGTCCAAATAGACCACCGCAACAGAGCCAAGGACCTAATCAGGGTCCAAATCAAGGCCCACGTAGACCGCAGCAAAATAATCCACAACAACCACGTGGACCTAGAGGTCCTCAACAAAACAGACCACCTAGACCAGCTCAAGGAAATAATCCGCCAAGCGGACCTAAGCCTGAGTAATTTGATCCATTTCGGTCTTTACAAATTCCATCAAAGTTTTAATATAAGCTGGCGTTAGATTAAATTCTAACCCAGCTGCTTTATACAATTCAGGCAAGGTTTTGGTACCTCCTAAACTCAATGCATTCATATAGTTTTCTAATGCCTTATTCGGGTTTTGCTTGTACTGCATCCATAATCCAATTGCACCTAATTGAGCAATACCATATTCAATATAATAGAATGGCACTTCAAATAAATGCAATTGCCTTTGCCATCCTATTTTTCGAAATTCATCTAGCCCTGTATAATCAATACTATTGGTAGAAAATTCATTTAAGATCTGCATCCATTCAGCAGTTCTTTCTTCAACTGTATGTGTTGGATGCTCATATACCCAGTGTTGAAATTGATCGATGATAGCAATCCAAGGAAAGATAGTAATGGTTCTTTCTAATTGGTGCTCTTTGGCTCTTATTAAATCAGTTTCATTTTCAAAAAACGCTTGCCAATGGTCCATACTAAAAAGCTCCATTGCCATGCTAGCAACTTCTGCAATTTCCATAGGATACTCTTTGAAGGCAGACAATTTTAATGGATGTGCTAAAAAAGAATGAACTGCATGACCACCTTCGTGTACCATAGTAGTAACATCACTCATTTGCCCTGCCGCATTCATAAAAATAAAAGGCGCTCCGCTTTCTGCCAATGGACAATTGTATCCACCGGGGGCTTTACCTTTTCGGCTTTCTAAATCAAAATGGTTCAGCTCTTTCATTTTACGTAAACAATCAGCAAAAAAAGGATTGAGTTGATCAAAACATTTCACAGTTTTCTCATACAATTCTTCCCCCGTTGTAAACGGCTTTAAAGGCGCTGTACCAGCGGGTTCAGCTTCGGTATCCCAAGGTTTTAGGGTATCTAGCTGAAGCTTTTGTTTTTTGCGATCATAAATTTCATTTACTAAAGGAAGCACGTATTGCTTTACCGCATCATGAAACTGAAAACAGTCTTCTTTGGTATAATCAAACCTGCCCAGCTCTTTAAACTTATAGTCGCGATAATTATCGAATCCAGCATTAAGGGCTATTTGATGACGCTTAGCAATTAATGAACTATACAAGTCGTGCATGGGTTGCTCATCTTGCTTTCTTCTTTCTTGAATTTTATAATAAACCGCCTCTCTAATTTTTCGATCACTACTTTCAAGAAACTTAGCTGCTTGCTGCAACGTGTATTCTTTTCCGTCAACTTCAATAGTCATTTTACCTGCAATGGCTCCGTACTGTTGTTGTAAAACGCTCAATTCTGCTAGTATGGGAATATTTTCCTCTCTGAATAATTCAATACTTTTTTTAACTGAACGCAAATAAGTATGGTATGCAGATTGATCTAACTCAGCTGTAAATGGACAATTCACTAATTTTTTATTAAGGGCATCGGCATATTGCTGCAGTTTAGGCTGAATTTCCATGCAGAAATAGGTGAAAGCCTCTTCTAATCCTTTATCGGTGGTATCGCAGGTCATTTTAATTTGTCTCCAACATGCATCTTCACTAACCACCGCTTCCAATTCACTTAAATCGGCTAACCAATCTTCTAATTCGGCCTTATTATTTAATGCTCTTTCACTTAATTCCTTGAAAAAAGGCTCCAAGCCATTCCAATCGGATACGGTATAATCTGCTGGTAATAATGTACGTGGATTCTTCTTTATATTGGCTTTTGGATGCATATTCAAATAATTTGAGTGCAAATTTACTTAACTCTTCCTTGCAGATGGAGTAGGAATCTTATTTTTACAAACTTTTATTCATTAGAACAGTAGCGTAGAAAGACATTTATTGTGAGCAATATCATTCATTTATTACCCGATCATATAGCCAATCAAATAGCGGCAGGAGAAGTTATTCAAAGACCTGCAAGTGCTGTAAAGGAATTATTAGAAAATGCAGTAGATGCAGGAGCTACCAAAATCAAATTATTGGTAAATGATGCTGGCAAAGCATTGATTCAGGTAATTGATAATGGGAAGGGAATGAGTGCCGAAGATGCAAAAATGGCATTTGAAAGACATGCTACCAGTAAAATAAGCCATATAGATGATTTGTTTAAAATTAAAACTATGGGCTTTAGGGGTGAAGCTTTGGCTTCTATTGCTGCTGTTGCTCAAGTGGAATTAAAAACAAAAAGAGCAGAAGACGAATTAGGCACATTGGTTGAAGTAGAGCATAGTAAAATTATTAAACAAGAACCTTGCGTTGCACCAGAAGGCACCAGCATTAGCATGAAGAATCTTTTCTTTAATGTTCCTGCAAGAAGAAATTTTTTAAAAAGCAATGCTGCGGAAATGCGGCATATTATGGATGAATTTATTAGGGTAGCCATGGCTTATCCAGAAATATTTTTCTCTTTAAATAGTAATGGACAAGAAGTATATCATTTAGAAGCAGGTAGTCATAAACAAAGAATTGTTCAAATATTAGGAAATAGCTACAATGCTAAATTGGTAAATGTTTTAGAAGAAACAGACTATATGAATATTTCTGGATTTATTGGCAAGCCAGAAACTGCCAGAAAAACCAGAGGCGATCAATACTTTTTTGTAAACAATCGATTTATCAAAAGTGCATACTTAAATCATGCGGTAAATGCAGCATTTGAGGGTATGATTGCCAAAGATAGTTTTCCGAGTTATGTATTATATATTGACTTAGACCCTACTCAAATAGATATTAATGTTCATCCAACCAAACAAGAGATCAAGTTTGAAGATGAAAAAATAATTTATGCTTTTGTTCAGGCTGCCGTAAAACATGCATTGGCTCAATTCAGTATTGCACCTTCGTTAGATTTTTCATTAAACGCAGATATTCAAGGCTTAGATGCAGTGAGTAAACCTTTTACTAGAAACGATCAGGAAGCTGCCGTTTCATCTAGCTTATACAAAACTTTTTCTCAAAAACACCAAGCACATTTTATTGAGCCAAGCCAAAAGTCTGAGTTGAAAAGTTGGAAAGATTTTTTTAAACCAAGCGAACAATCTGATTCTACTGGAACTATTGGAGGCTATTCAAGTGAACCAGTTTTAGAAGAAGCGTATACAGGTGGAAAATTGTTGAATATACCAACAATTCAACACTATTTACAACTACAACTAACTTATATTATTGCCACTACACAAACAGGCTTTTTATTGGTTCACCAACAATTAGCCCACGAAAGAGTATTATATGAACAGTATAGTCAAGCAGTTCATTCTAAACAAGCCCCTACACAAAAAAGTTTGTTTCCTATTCCTTTAGATTTAGCCGCTTCAGATAGTGTTTTGTTACAAGAACTATTGCCCGATTTGCAACTAATTGGATACCAAATTGAAAAAGATGAGCAGCATCAATTTGTAATTCAAGGAACTCCTGCTGATATTGTTGTTGGAAACGAAAAACACGCCATTGAAATGTTGATTGAACAGTTCAAACATTTTAACAGCGATATCAACTTTAGTAAAAAAGAGAAATTGGTTCGTTGTATGGCCAAACAACAATCCATCAAAACAGGTGTAACACTAGATCAAAAGGAAATGAGTGGATTAGTAAACGCTTTGTTTGAATGCAATACACCCAATATAACTCCAACAGGCAAGCCAACCTATATTGAATACAAGGGTAATTATTTAGAGCAATTGTTTGAGCGCTAATTAATATTCGTTAATTACTGTTGTTAAAAATTGCTCCAAATGTTTTCTAATAGTACCTGCTGCAGATTGATGTGCATTTACCATGATAGAAAAAATCAATTCCCTACCCTGATTAGTAATAATAAAACCACTTAATGCTACATGTCCTGTAAGGGTTCCAGTTTTAGCAAATATTTTATTTTCGTACCCCTTATATAAACCACCTAAAGTGCCAGTATTACCAGTAGGAAAAATAGTTTTAATTCTTTCCCAAGGTTGTTCTTTTTTCATTTTATTCAATATCCATATAAAATCTTGAGGGGTCATCATATTATACCTGCTTAAGCCACTTCCATCAACCCATCTTGGCTTATGCGGCATACCCAACATATCCGACTTTAATAGGGTATCAATAATTTTAGGGTCATCCATAACCCCAATTTTTTCATTACCTACCATCAATAAAGCTTGTTCAGCAAAAAAGTTATCACTTCTATGC
>JBKBWE010000272.1:0-3922 GCA_046289145.1 Sediminibacterium sp. | reverse complement strand
CTCGATTGAAAAACTATCTGACTGAACAAGTGACCCATTTTTTAGCAATACCCATTTAAATAAGTAATTGGATAAATTAGTGAAATTAAAATTATTGTGCACTGTTATTATCCCTTTCTGCCAATCTTTATTTTTAAACCAGATATTTTGGTATACTTTTTTTACTTCATAAATTCCTGGATGTGTTGAACGATCAGCAGCTACCAATCCGTTGGCGCAAAAGTTTTCATCATTTTGTAAATGGCCTGCTCCAAAATCTCCACCGTATGCCCAGAATTTTTTTCCATAACTATTAGTAGTAAGCAATCCCTGATCTACCCAGTCCCAAATAAAGCCTCCTTGCATATGTTTACTTGAGTGTATAATATCAAAATAAGTTTGAAAATTCCCGCTGCTATTTCCCATTGCATGGGCATATTCACACATAATAAATGGTCTTGTTTTAGTAGTATCAGCAGCATATTTTTTCATATACTGTATAGATGGATACATAGGACTTACAATATCCGTATTCCACTCCTCACTTGCTTGTTCAAACAATACAGGTCTAGATTTATCGCGCATTTTAATCCAACTATAAGCATCTCTAAATACCTTACCATTTCCACACTCATTGCCCATACTCCAAGTAATTACTGAAGCATGGTTTTTATCTCTCTCTACCATACGTACTATCCTATCCATAATAGAAGGAGCCCATATTGGTAAATAAGCAGGATGTATAGTTGAATCTAATTGCCCATTATTAGATACTCCCATACCATGAATTTCGACATTGGCTTCATCTACCACATATAATCCGTATTCATCACACAATTTTAACCAAAGTGGATCATTAGGATAATGGGCTGTTCTTACAGCATTAATATTATGCTGTTTCATTAATTGTATATCTTTTATCATTAACTCTTTCGTGGGCACATGTCCTAACACTTCATCATGCTCATGTCTGTTGACGCCATGAAAAATTACTTTTTGACCATTAACTAATAATTGTGCATCCTTAATTTCTACTTTTCTAAATCCAATCTTTGTTGCGGTAATATGGATAATCTGACCCTCAGGACTAGTTAAACTTATGATGCATTGGTACAAATTGGGGGTTTCGGCAGACCATTTTAGAGGATTGTTTAATTTCCCTTCAAAAACGAATTGATGAATTGAATCTATATTTGAACTTACTTTTTTCTTTTCCGAATAAAGGATTTTTCCTTGAAAATCTTGAATTTCAAACTGCAAATTTGCTCCATTAACAATATTGTCTTTAAACTTTCTAATTGCTATACTTGCATTAAACAACCCATTGGAATAACTATTGTCTAAATCTGCTTTGATAAAGAAATCCCATATTCCTAGATTAGGCAAAGCATAAATAAAAACATCACGTTCAATTCCCGATAAGCGCCAAAAATCTTGGTCTTCTAAATAACTACCATCGTGCCAACGAAAAACTTGTACAGATAAATTATTTTCTCCTTTTTGCAAATAGGGAGTAATGTTGAATTCAGCTGCTGTTTTTGATGCTTTACTAATTCCTACTTTGTGACCATTAATGTAAAAAAATGCCGCTCCTGTGATAGAACCAAAATGAAGAACAACTTGCTGATCCTTCCAATTATTAGGTACAGTAAAACTGGTTTGATAAGTTCCTACAGGATTATCATCTCCTACATATGGAGGATTCTTAGGAAAGGGATAGATAATATTGGTATAAATGGGCAAGCCTGATCCGTGTAGTTCCCAATTAGAGGGAACAGGCAAAGTACTCCATGTTAAACCGCTTGATTGATGCTCATTAAAGTTTTTGGGTCTATCTTTTGCTTTATCAGAATAATGAAATTTCCAATTTCCATTTAGGCTTTTATAAAAAATTGATTTAGTCATGTTTTGTTCAACTGCATCTTTCTTATTATTAAATAAAAAGAATGATGCATGAGGTGCTTCCTTATTGTAATCTACTAAAGAAGGATTCTCCCAATCATTTAAATTAGACTGTGTTTTACCGTCAAAAGGGTGAAGTAAAATAAAAAGAATACAGGCAATGGATATTGAGCCCATTCTATAATCGTACAAATTCATGAATACGCAATTTTAGCAAGTAAAGACTACTGGCTAAGTTATTATTAACGCGTAAATCATTTTTCCCAAAAAGGGGGGGCAAACGTGGCAAACAGTTTATAAAGATGCATCTATTTTCTGTAGTCAGAAGGGTTTACACCAAATTGGTCATGAAACCTTTTTCGGAAATATTTAATATCATTAAATCCTGCTTCAAATGAAGCTTCTGTAACAGAATAATTTCCACTTTCTAATAATTTGGCTGCAAAATTTAAACGTGCGGTTCTAATAAACTCATTTCCTGACATTCCGGTTACCGCTTTTAATTTTCGATAAAAAGTAGACCTACTCATATACATGAGATTGGCTAAATCGTCGTTGTTAAAACTACTGTTAGAAATATTATCTTCTACCAATTTCATCAACTTTACTAAAAACTCTTCTTCAAATGTTTTTATTTCAAAATTGCTGGACCCAAGAAATATTTTTTTGGCATACAATTCTTTCAGTGTATTTCTTGAGTTGATTAAGTTATGAATATGAACTAATAATAACTGAGAATTAAATGGCTTTGGCAAGTAAACATCTGCCCCTTCTCGTATTCCCTGAACATGGTGCTCCATATCAGACAATGCGGTTAATAATATTATCGGAATATGAGAAGTGTCTTTATCTGATTTTAATTTTCTACATAGCTCAATACCATCTACTTCGGGCATCATAACATCACTCACAATTAAATCTGGAATTGTTTCAAATGCTTTTTCAATTCCTTCTTTACCGTTAGTAGCAGTTACAACTTTAAACGTTGGAGAAAGTATTTCATAAATATATTGAAGCATATCAGATTCATCTTCAACCACAAGAATGATGGGTTGATCTTGTTCTTGAATTAACTGATCGTTTTCTTCATTCATATAATCATAGTTTAAATTACTATCAACTGATTGACTAGCTTGATGCATTGCATCGGCTGAAGCATTTAGCAAAGCATCGGTTACAGCAATTGAAGGTAAGACAACTGTGAATACACTGCCTTTTATACCATCACTTTCTGCAATAATAGACCCTCCATGAAGTTGGGTAAGTTCTTTTACAAATGAAAGCCCTATTCCTGTACCAGAAATAGTTGTGGCGTCTTCCTCCCTACCTCTATAAAATCGTTCAAATATTTTCTCTAACTCGTTTGGGGGTATCCCCTTTCCAGTATCTTTTATACATATTTCACAAAACTGATTTTTATACTTTTTAACTGCAATATTTATACTACCACCATTAGGAGTAAATTTGAAAGCATTTGATAAAATATTAAAAACAATTATTTCTAATTTATTATGGTCAAAATTAAATGACAAATATTTTTCGTCTGCTTTAAATGTGTATTCAATATTTCGTCTATTTGCTTCATCCATGAAGAGTATATAAATTTCATGGCAAAATGAAACGATTTCACCTGGTTGCAAAGAAAGTTTTATACTTCCGGCTTCTGCTTTTTGAAAATCTAATAATTGATTAACCATCCGCAACATTCGCTTAGACTGCTTTTGAACGAGCCTTAAACTTTTTTCAACACTGGCTTCTAACTTTTTTCTTTGCAATAAGTCATCTAAGGGACCTAAAATTAATGTTAGTGGCGTTCTAAATTCATGTGATATATTAGTAAATAATCGCTCTTTAAAATCGGATAGTTTATTTTCCTGCTGCCGTTCAAATCTACTAAGTGTCAGCTGGTTTTTTAACGCTATTTGCCTTAATCCCAAATGTCTCGTTAACCACAATAAAAAAATGAAAACAGCTATATAAATACTATATGCCCACCATGTTTTCCAAGGTGGAGGAAGTATATGTATGATTAATTCTTTAG
>JBKBWE010000271.1:0-3928 GCA_046289145.1 Sediminibacterium sp. | reverse complement strand
TAATATAATTGAATATTAGTTGATTACTATTATTGCCATTTGCATAAGTTGCTTGTCTATTATTGCTGCCAATAATGATAGGTAAATAGTTGATTGGAGAGCTGGTATCTAAATGAACTGATTCGCTAAATAAAAGTTTCAGTTGTAAAGTATCACCTTCTTTTAACAAGCTATCATTAGGAGAACTGAAGCCAATCTGAAGAGGTTTAACTTTATCAATTAATTGTGTGTCGATACTAAAAAAGGGGAGACCCATTAATCCAGGAATTAGGTTGTTGTTGTTGTTGATTCCTAAAACCATTTTTCCTTCACCAACGCCTGTGTATACATTAATCAAGTATTCATTACCAGTTCCTGAAATACTGCTTATTGCAGCATTACTTAATCCCTCAGTAATTAAGGCAAAATTGTTGGTGCTTAACCCACTAATATCTCCACCTGCTTTAAAACTGTATTGAATCGTGTCTGCATTGCATAACAAAGGTGCTAAAGAATACAAGCTGTCAATGCTCACGGTTTGGTTACTGGTATCATAATCGGCACTGAAACTAAAATTATCTATCGCCACTAAATCATCACTACCTGTTTCGTCTACATCATCCCATCTTAATACTAATTGTTCTCCATTTTTCCAATCAACGCCAGTTATAGTGAATTGAATATTGGTTTGGTTTTCAGGGCTATTCCCATTTAAACTTCCAGCTCCAACTGAAAATTGAATGGATGAAAAATTCATTGCACTATGATTCAATAAATTGGGTTGATCAATGCTGTTCATTGTGCCAGTAGCATATTTTCCCATCCAAGTATTTACATTCCCTGACCCTCCTTTTCTCCATTGCTCTGCTGAGAAAGAACCACTAATTTTATTAAGACTTCCACCTGTTTGGTTGGTTAGAATAATGCCAAATGCATAAACACCTGAACCTGCTGCTAAAGATCCCAATGCTCTATCAGTACTACCACTAGTGCCCACGCTGTATATTCCACTTGATGTTGCTGTTCCAGCTCCTTGCATAAAAACAGCATTTGTGCCAGTACCTGACTTATGCATGAATTCCCAACCGTTTATTCCTGCTATCAAAAAAGGAGATTGAGTAAAAGAATGAGGTCCTTTGCCAGTTAACGTAAATGATCCCCCATTGGGTAAATCATTAAAATTTTGTAGGTAAACCGATTTTTTTTCAGAATAAATTACTGGGCTACCTGATTGTGCATAAACAGTTGAATCCAACGCTTGAAAAAGCAGCAGTAAAAGGATAATAGATGGCCTCATGGCGGAATAGGGGGGTATGCGGGGCTACTTTGTAAAGCAACAAACTGTTGATGAAACCAACAATAGGGGGACAAAAATTGGGCTAAAACTCTTTTTTTTGCCCGTAGAAATACTTTTTTTTTGAAAACATTTTGGATTCTCATTTGGAGCCATTACCTTTGCCGTCCGAAATTTTAAATGGTTTATAATGCCTACAATACAACAATTAGTTAGAAAAGGCCGCGAAATAATCAGGGCTAAGAGTAAGTCAAGAGCTTTGGATGCTTGTCCTCAGCGTCGTGGCGTATGTACCCGTGTATATACTACCACTCCAAAAAAACCAAACTCTGCTTTGCGTAAAGTAGCGAAAGTGCGTTTGACCAATAAAGTAGAGGTGATTGCCTATATTCCAGGTGAAGGCCACAACTTACAGGAGCACTCTATCGTATTAATCCGTGGTGGTCGTGTAAAAGACTTACCAGGGGTTCGTTACCATATTGTACGTGGTAGCTTAGATACTGCCGGTGTTAAAGACCGTAAGCAGAGCCGTTCTAAGTATGGTACAAAGAAGGAAAAAGCTAAAAAATAGTTCTATTCATAACTGCGACTGAGTAAAGTTTTAATACTTGAAGAAGATCAGTCTCTTTAAAAATTAAATCATGCGTAAAGCACAAGCGAAAAAATTACCCTTAGCACCAGACGGTCGTTTCAACGATAAGTTGGTTACCCGTTTCATCAACAACTTGATGTGGGATGGTAAAAAAAGTACTGCAATCAATATCTTTTATGATGCAGTAGACAAAATAACAAAAGTTACTGGTGAAGACGGTTACGAAGTGTGGAAGAAAGCAATTGCGAATGTAACTCCTGCTGTTGAAGTAAGAAGCCGTAGAATTGGTGGTGCAACTTTCCAAATTCCTGCTGAAGTTCGCCCTGATCGTAAAATCTCTTTAAGCATGAAGTGGTTAATCCGCTACAGCCGCGAAAGAAACGGTCGTACCATGGCTGATAAATTATCAAATGAAATTATGTCTGCTGCAAAAGGTGAAGGTGCTGCATTCAAGAAAAAAGAAGATACACATCGTATGGCTGAGGCTAACAAAGCCTTCTCTCACTTTAAAGTGTAATTTCTCACAAATATTTACAAGACCTCTCCAACATCGGAGAGGTTTTTTTTTTGGACCAAACTCCTGCAATTCAATTACTTAATAAGGCCATTTGGTAACGATTTTTCCCCATTCTAAATAAAACGGGCCGAACCCTTTGTTGGTTCGGTATTATCTGTACCTTTGCGGCCTCTAAAAAAACAAGAATACTATATGGCTGATTTGAAATTTCAACGAAACTTTGGTATTGCCGCCCACATTGATGCCGGTAAAACCACTACCACCGAGCGTATTTTGCGCTACACTGGTATGATCCATAAGATTGGTGAAGTACATGATGGTGGTGCTACTACCGACTGGATGGAGCAAGAAAAGGAAAGAGGTATTACTATTACTTCTGCGGCAG
The DNA here is from genome assembly GCA_046289145.1 of Sediminibacterium sp. Taxonomy (GTDB): domain Bacteria; phylum Bacteroidota; class Bacteroidia; order Chitinophagales; family Chitinophagaceae; genus Sediminibacterium. Next base: position 1,161 of record JBKBWE010000271.1, on the reverse strand, counting down.
TAAGCTGTCAGTGGAATTTCCCAACTGTATTGGGTAAAGCCACTCCTGAAACCAAGAATTATTATTTCAACATCATCGATACTCCAGGACACGTAGATTTTACCGTTGAGGTAGAACGTTCTATGCGTGTATTGGATGGTTTGATTGCGTTGTTTTCAGCAGTAGATGGTGTAGAACCTCAGTCTGAAACTGTTTGGCGTCAAGCTAACCGTTATAAAGTTCCTCGTATTGGATTCGTAAATAAAATGGACCGTGCTGGCGCCGACTTCTTAATGGTGGTTACACAGGTTAAAGAAATGTTGGGTGCAAAAGCAGTTCCATTGCAATTACCAATTGGTGCAGAAGATAATTTCAAGGGCGTTGTAGACTTGATTAAAATGAAAGGTATTGTATGGCATGCTGAAACAGAAGGAATGACTTTCGACGAAATTCCTGTGCCTGCAGACATGATGGAAGACGTATTACATTGGAGACAAAACTTAATTGAAGCGGTTGCTGAATACGACGATAAGTTGATGGAGAAATTCTTTGATAACCCAGATTCAATTTCTGAAGATGAGGTTCATGAAGCAATCCGTAAAGCTTGTATCGATTTAAGTATCGTTCCAATGATGTGTGGTTCTTCATTCAAAAATAAAGGAGTACAAACAGCTTTAGATGCGGTTTGTCGTTACTTACCTTCTCCAGTTGATGTAGAAGATACAGTAGGTACTGATCCTGATTCTGGTGAGCAAATTACCAGAAAGCCAAATGCAAAAGAACCATTTGCTGCATTGGCATTCAAAATCATGACCGATCCTTTCGTAGGTCGTTTGGCATTCTTCCGTTGTTACTCTGGACGTTTAGATGCTGGTTCTTATGTATTGAACGTAAGAAGCGGTAAGAAAGAACGTATCAGCCGTATCATGAAGATGTTTGCTAATAAGCAAAATCCAATTGACTTTATTGAAGCGGGTGATATTGCTGCTGCTGTAGGTTTTAAAGAAATCAAAACAGGAGATACCCTTTGCGATGAAAATCATCCAATTACTTTGGAGAACATGTTTATTCCAGAACCAGTTATCGCAATTGCTGTTGAGCCAAAAACTCAAGCAGACGTAGATAAAATGGGTATGGCAATTGCAAAGTTGGTAGAAGAAGATCCTACTTTACGTGTAAATA
>JBKBWE010000270.1:0-3952 GCA_046289145.1 Sediminibacterium sp. | reverse complement strand
GGAGATGTAAACATCCGCTCCGGAATCAAAACCTGCTATCTGAGAATAATCTTCACCCCTGGCTGTAAGAAAAGCAATGATGGTTGTTTTAAACTCATCCATGTCACGCAGACTCATACAAGCCTCAACTCCATCCATTCCGGGCATCATTACATCCATTAAGATTAAATGGGGCTTTGTTTTTTTTGCTACTTCAATTGCCTCCCTGCCATTAGAGGCTGTGGAGACATCATAACCTTCCTTTTCGAGATTGTATTTCAACAATTCAATGATATCCGCCTCATCATCGACCAACAATATTCGGTGTGTTTTTTCTTTAGACATTCACTTTAATTTTCTCCAAAGTTAAGTGCAGAATGCGAAAAAGCTGTTAATATCGGATTAATTCAGGATTAAAGTTACGAAAATATTAAGTCGTTGAAAAAATCGAAACCCACGTTTTTAAAGGGATTCAACGGCCTGATTCAATAACTTAGTTAAAGTTTACATAACATACGCCTAACAACCCCATAAGACGTGGCGCTGATATTTGCCGACATAAAACTAAAGCCGTGAAAACCATTAAACATTTTGTATTCTTATTATTTCTCCTCTTAAATTGCTCTCTGTTTGCGCAAACAGGTATTAAAGGTGTTGTAAAAGATAAACTAACCGGAGAGACTCTTATAGGGGCAAATGTAAAAATTGTTGGAATAGCCGGAAAAGGAGCGTCTACTAGTTTAGACGGAGATTTTCAAATCATATTAAACCCCGGAAACTATAAGCTCGAAGTGAGTTATGTAAGCTATAAAACAAAGTTAATCGAGGTAACAATTGTTCAAAATAAAATGCTCGAAATTGTAGTAGCGATGGAAAGTGAGTCAAACCTTATAGAAACAATTGACATAGTTGAAACGCGAATAACTTACTCTGAAAATGCAGTAATCAATGAGATCAAGGAAGAAGACCAGGTAGTAAGCGGTATGAGTGGTTCGGAAATTCAAAAAACAAGCATGAGAGATGCATCGGAAGTTGCCCGCAGAATTCCGGGAGTTACTGTAGTTGACAATCGGTTTGTTGTAGTACGTGGACTTTCAGAACGATACAACGGCGTTTTGCTAAACAATGCTTTAGCACCTTCAGTTGAAACAGATGCCAAATCATTTTCCTTTGATCTAGTGCCTAGCCAGTCTATTGATCGCTTCCTCATTTACAAGTCTCCATCGGCCGATTTGCCAGGAGAATTTTCTGGAGGCTTGGTAAAGATTTACACTAAAAACTTCCCTCAACAGGACAATATCTACGGTGGTTATTCTATATCCTACCGTGGAGGAACAACCGGTGAAAGATTCAATCAAAATAAACCTGATAAAAAAGACTGGATGGGATTAGGCAAGCAAAGTCGCCTCTTACCATCTGATTTCCCAAAAAGCGTGAGAGACGTTTCAAACCCACAGGAACTTCAAGATTTAGGAAGAAGTCTGGAGAACAATTGGGGGCATTCTGCTTTAAACGCCAGTTCGGATCATCGGTTTAATCTTGGTATCAATAAAATTTGGCAAGACTCAATAGGCAAGAGAAAATTAGGCATGGTAACCGCAATTAATTATACCAATTCCTGGCAATACATGCTTTCCCATCGATATGACTATAATACATATGATGAAATCAATAATGCTAGTGATACTGTTTTTGCATATGGTGACTCGCTTTACCAGAGACAATACAGATTTGGTGCCTTATCAAATTGGGGGTATAAATCAGGAAACACTACTCTTGATTTTCGCAATTTATTCAACCAAATTGCGATGACTGAAACAGCATTACGCGGAGGAGTAAATATTGAAGAAGGACAAGATCGACAAGAAGCATCATACAGATACAATCAACGCTCAATTTTATCTTCTCAACTAACCGGAAAGCATGTTTTATTAGAAAATGTGAACGGTGATGCTTTAGACGTCATAGATTGGACTTTAGGTTACTCTTTAGCGCAAAGAGATGATCCTGATTGGAAAAGAATACGATATACTCGTCCTTCAGGTACAACTGATCCATTTTCGGCTTATATTCCATTTTCTGCTCAGCCATTTTTTATGGGAAGATTATTTTTGGCTATGACGGAGAAAATTTATGTTGGGGCAGCTAATTATGAACATGTTTTTATAAGTCATGATAAAGATGGGGTTGTAAAAGAGTTTAAACCAAAAATCAAAGTAGGAACCTATCTTGAAAATAAAAACAGAGAATTTTCAGTAAGGAATATAGGCTATGCGGCTAGCAACTTTTTCAACTTCGATTGGAATATTCCCTATTCGAGTATAGATTCTATTTTTAAACCTGAAAACATTCATCAAACGACCGGACTTCGAATTGATGAGGATACCAAGCTGTCAGATTCATATAAAGCCAGAAATGAGTTGCGTTCATTTTATCTGATGGGTACACTTCCATTTAACCGTTTAACTGTGGTTGGAGGAGCCCGTTACGAAGACAACACACAGTTTCTTACTACAGGAACAATCACTAATCAACCCATTGATACTAATTATCAGATAAAACGTTTACTCCCTTCACTTAACGTGGCTTATCATTTAATTAAGGACACCATGCTTTTACGACTTGCGTATGGGAGAACGTTAAATAGACCGGAATTTCGTGAGCTAGCACCGCTAACATTTTATGATTTCGTATTTAACGCGATATACTCAGGAAATCCGAATTTAAAAACACCAATTATTGATAATTTAGATTTTCGTTGGGAATTATATCCTAATGCAGGAGAAATGGTTTCTGTTGGTGCCTTTTATAAAAAATTTATTAATCCAATCGAGTTATACTTCTCGCCTGGAGTAGGTTCAGGAGGAACACGCTCATTTAATTATGGCAATGCTTTATCCGCCATATCATACGGTGTTGAAATTGATGCCAGAAAATCATTACAAAAAACGAAAATTAAATTCATTCAGGATTTAACCATTGTAGCTAACGCAACTTATATAGTAAGTAAAATCCAACTCTCTGAAGACGAGATTAACACCGGGGTAAACTCAAAACGTCCAATGATGGGCCAATCACCTTATATTATCAATGGGGGGCTTTATTATCATAACGACTCTCTTGATCTAAGTGTAAGCTTACTTTATAACCGAATAGGTGAACGGATTGTTATCGTAGGTATTCCCGGAATACCTGAAGTTTATGAAATGCCAAGAAACATTTTTGACATAACAATCACCAAAGGAATTGGAAAATATGTTGATATACGTTTTAGTATTCAGGATATTTTCAACAATGAATTTTTATTACTTCAAGATGCTAATAATGATGGAAAATTAAACCGAGAAAATGATCAAAGAATGCAAACATTCAAACGAGGCACGTATTTCACTTTTGGTTTTATTTTCAACTTAAACAAAGAATAAATTCAGTTAACATTTTCATAATGTTCTATAAACGGTGAGCCTGAATTGCTCGCCGTTTTTAGCATAATGACTCTACAATTGGTCGTATTAGGTTAATGTTTCGGTAAAAACGCAATAATATGCCGGGGCTACATTTGCATAAACAAAAAACAAAAAACGTCATGAAAAAACTTTTATTCAGCGCAATGCTATTTCTGGGAATTACCCTGCTTAGCAATGCTCAAATTGTAGTTTCAGGGAATATTACCTCGAACACTACCTGGACAAACAATAACATATACATCCTATCAGGATTTGTATATGTTAAAGCGGGAGCCACGCTCACTATTGAACCCGGAACCATCATTAAAGGTGATTTCGCAACAAAAGGTTCTTTAATTATTGAACGTGATGCCAAAATTTATGCGAACGGTACAGTTACACAACCTATTGTATTTACGTCTCAAAAAGCTGTAGGTCAAAGAAGCTATGGTGACTGGGGAGGATTAATTGTCTGTGGTCGCGCGTCTGTTAACCAACCAGCAAACCCAGGCGGAAGCCCTGCTACC
>JBKBWE010000269.1:0-3954 GCA_046289145.1 Sediminibacterium sp. | reverse complement strand
ATCTCCAGCAGGAATTGCCTCATTGGTAGATTCATACCTATTAATTCTATTCTTGCCATTAATTAATTTGTTGGCTAAAACGGTGAATTGATGGTCTGTTGCTCTAATAATAATTTGCATAAATGTTCTTAGTCTGCAAATTTAGGTTGGCAGGTTGATTAAAAAGCAGCAATTTGCTTCCATTAAACAAATTCTATGTCTAAACAAGTGGTAAAAACGATAAATGCGCCTGCTCCTATAGGGCCTTATAATCAAGCAATTAAAGCAAATGGCTTTGTTTTTTTAAGTGGTCAGGTTGCATTTGATCCTGCAACAGGTGCATTGGTACAAGATAATATTGCTGCTGAAACACATCAAGTGATGAAGAACATTGAAGCTGTTTTAAAAGAAGCAAAATTGTCTTTTGAACATATTGTAAAGACGACTATTTTCTTAAGCGACATGGCTTTATTTGCTGAAGTAAATGAAGTGTATGGCACTTATTTTAATGGAGACTATCCTGCAAGAGAAACAGTTGCTGTAAAGGGATTACCCCGGGGTGTTAACGTTGAGATTTCAATGACAGCGGTGGTTGAATTATAATTGGGTTACTTGATAGCTGGTTTTAAAATGGTATTGCTTATTGGGCAATAACATTAATAGTCCAATGCCATTATTGAAATTATTGGGTGCGCCAGACAAGTTCTCTATGGCAATGCTTTTTCTGTGCTCAGGAGTATAAACTTGTAAAATAGGGTAATTTTGATCGGGTACAACTACCAACTGTAATTGATCATTATTCAGCATACATTTTCCACCTGGTATCAGTTCAAAAGAGTTGTCTAAGAAAATGTTTTCAAGAGAATGTTTTTGTAAAAATCTTTTGTCTTTAATTTTTTTTCCGGTGGGAATTAATTCCTTATCAAATTCCAGTTGGGTATCGGCATCAAATTCTAACTGGTATTGATCTACTGGACCTCCTAAAGTAAAATAAGGGTGCCAACCATCTGCATATGGAATAGGCCCTTCATTTTGGTGGTTGATGGAGGTAGTTACTGATAAGCAATTGTTGGGTTTTAACTCCCAAAGTAAACGAATGGTATATTCAAATGGGAAGCCGGGATCATTTTTTTGGTATTGATAAGTCAATGAAATTGCTGCAGCTTCTTCAGATTCAGTAATATTTCCAAGTTCATAAACTGCGTCATAAATTAATCCATGCAATGCATGATGGCCTAAATAGTTTTTACAAATTGTGTAAGATTGTCCATTGTAATTATATTGTCCATTTTGAAGCCTACAAACAAATGGACTTAATTTAGCACTTTTAAAGGCTGTTGTAATTTTTTCTTTTGCTTCTTTTACTGATTCAAATCCATCAATACAGTTGAAATGAGTTCCATGTAATGGAATATGGAATGCGTTTAAAAGTCCTCCAAAAGCAAATATTTCTGCCGTACATCCGGTTTCGGTATCTGCTAAATGTATAACTGGATGGGCCTGTTGTTGGTTTATAGCTACTTTAAATCGCATAAGAATCCTTTAAATGTCAAGATAATGCAAAAGCCCCTTTTTTTGACCAAATAAAAAACTAACGGTTGTTCACCCCTTACATTTATACAGTATTTTTGCCCGAGTTTAAAAAATAGGATATGGCGTTTTCATTAAAGAATAAAGTTAGAATAGTAACTGCTGCAAGTTTATTTGATGGGCATGATGCTGCAATCAATATTATGCGTAGAATTTTACAGTCTAAAGGGGCAGAAATTATTCACTTAGGACATAACAGAAGTGTTGCTGAAATTGTGGAATGTGCTATAGAAGAAGATGTGCAAGGTATTGCCATTACCAGTTATCAGGGAGGTCATGTAGAATTTTTTAAATACATGAAAGATTTGCTTGATCAAAATGGTTGTGGACATATTAAAATTTTTGGTGGAGGCGGTGGAACTATTTTGCCAGAGGAAATCAGGGAATTACACCAACATGGCATCACCAGAATTTATAGTCCAGATGATGGACGTACTATGGGATTAGAGGGAATGATTGAAGACGTGTTGATTCAATGCGACTTTGAATTAAATTCCAAAGCCAATACAGAGAAACCATTGAATTTAGGGGAGGTTAAAGAAATTAGAACGGTTGCTCGAAAAATAACTTTAGTAGAAAATGGATTAACTAATGATTCTACAGAAGTAACTGTATTGGATACTGAATCTGTGCCTGTTTTAGGTATTACCGGCACGGGAGGTGCAGGTAAAAGTTCGGTAACCGATGAAATTGTTAGAAGGTATTTGAATAATTACACCGATAAAACGATTGCTGTTATTTCAGTTGATCCTTCCAAGAAAAAAACAGGTGGGGCATTATTAGGTGATCGAATTAGAATGAATGCAATCTCTCATAATCGTGCTTATATGCGCAGTTTAGCCACCAGAGATGATAATACAGCTTTGAGTGCACATGTTCAAGAAGCAATTAATATTTGCAAAGTGGCAGGTTTTGATATGATTATATTAGAATCTGCAGGAGTAGGACAAAGTGATGCATCTATTTTAGATTTCTGTGATGTTAGTTTATATGTAATGACACCTGAGTATGGAGCTGCATCTCAATTAGAGAAAATTAATATGCTCGACTTTGCCGATTTAATTTGTATCAATAAGTTTGATAAAGCAGGGGCACTTGATGCCCTTCATGATGTTCGTAAACAATACAAGCGTAATCATGAATTGTGGAATGAAGCAGATGAAAATCTTCCAGTTGTAGGAACTATTGCTGCACAGTTTAATGATGCTGGAATTAATCAGTTGTTTGGTAAAATCATGAATACCATTCAAGAAAAAACGGGTGTTTATTTTTCTTCTGTTTCTGCAATTCAAGCAGGCTTGAATGAAACAACCACAAGGGCGCAAATTATACCTCCAAAAAGAGTGCGTTATTTAGCTGAAATTGCCGACGCTAACAGAAGCTATAATGAATGGACCAATGAACAGTGTTTGATTGCTTCAAAGTGGTATCAATTAAATGGGGCAATTCAATCTTTACCTGCAAATAGTCCATCAAAGCAAGAGTTAGAAAATATTGCTGCTTCATTGGAATCTTCATTGCATCAAGATTGTAAAAAAATGATTCAGCAATGGCCTGAATTAGTAAAAAAATACCAAACTGATTTTTTTGAGTATACGGTAAGAAATAAAAAGATTAGGCAGCCACTTTCTACACAGTCATTGAGTGGAACCCGAATTTCAAAAGTGATTTTGCCTCGTTATAAAGATTGGGGAGATATTCTAAGATGGCAATTACAAGAAAATATTCCAGGCGAGTTTCCTTATACTGCTGGAGTATTTGAACTAAAGAGACAAGGAGAAGATCCTACGAGAATGTTTGCAGGTGAAGGTGGTCCGGAAAGAACCAATAAACGTTTTCATTATGTTTCTTTAGGTCAACCTGCCATCCGTTTATCCACAGCATTTGATAGCGTAACACTCTATGGGGAGGATCCTGATCCTCGCCCAGATATTTATGGAAAAGTGGGTAATAGTGGGGTGAGCATTGCTACAGTGGATGATGCAAAAAAATTATACAGTGGATTTGATTTATGCGATCCTAAAACATCGGTAAGTATGACTATTAATGGTCCAGCACCTATCATACTTGCATTCTTTATGAATGCTGCTATAGATCAATTATGTGAAAAATGGATTACTGCCAATGATAAATGGGCTGAAGTAAATGCCATCATTGAGAAAAAGTTTAGTAAAACACCTAGGCCAGTTTACTATAATCCATCTTCGCCAGAAAGATTGCCTGAAGGAAATAATGGATTAGGAATTGGGCTGTTAGGAGTAAGTGGCGATGAGGTTTTGCCTGCTGATATTTATGCTCAATTAAAAGCAGAAGCCCTTTCTCAAGTGAGAGGAACTGTTCAAGCAGATATATTAAAAGAAGACCAGGCTCAAAATACTTGTATTT
>JBKBWE010000268.1:1616-3972 GCA_046289145.1 Sediminibacterium sp. | reverse complement strand
AGACGATGCGTTCTTTAAATCGTTGAATAAATATTTAACGGATAATAAATTTGGAAATGGAAGTGCCCATAAACTAAGATTGGCATTTGAAGCTGTAACGGGGAAAGACTTAAACTGGTTTTTTAATCAATGGTATTTTAATAGCGGCCACCCTAGTTTGGTCATCAGCAATAGTTATGATGCAGCTGCACAAAAAGCCATGGTAGTAATTAAACAAACACAAACTACTGGATTATTTCAATTACCGGTAACAGTTGATTTATATTATGGGGCAGCAAAAAAGAGATACCAGGTTTGGGCAAAAAATGCAGCAGATACATTTTACTTTGCCGCTGCAACAAAACCTAATTTAATTAATGTAGATGCAGACAAAGTATTATTAGCAGAGAAAAAAGAAACTAAAAATTTGGAAGAATACGCCCATCAATTTAAGTATGGTGGTCATTATTTAGACAGAAGAGAAGCCATTGATATGGCATCTAAAAAAATATCAGATCCAGCAGCTTATGCAATTGTTGCTGCAGGATTAAAAGACCCCTATTTCAGAATAAGAATGAAAGCATTGGGTAGTTTTGGAAATGCAAAGTTAGATAACGCCACACTTGCATTAATTGAAAAAATGGCAAAAGAGGACCCATCAAAACTAGTAAGAGCAGATGCAATAAGCATTTTGGGAACACAAAAAAATGCAGCATATGCTAGTCAATTCGAACAATATATAAACGACTCCTCTTATTCAGTTGCAGGTGCAGCTTTACTTGCCTTAAATGATTTAGATGGAAAGAAAGCCTATGCATTAGCTAACCAATTAATAAAGTCACCCGCAAAAGGAAGATTAAGTGCTGCAATCAGTTCCGTAATCATAGCCAATGGAGATGAAACAGCTTACGATTACATTATGGGCAATTTCAATAAAATGCCTTTGTCGCAAGCTAAGTTCAGTTCATTATCATCAATTGTTGAATTCTTGTCTAAAGTAACCGATGAAGTGAAATTTAAAGCAGGAGTAGATGCAGTAGTATCATTCAGAAATGAAATACCTGCTCCAGCAAGACCGCAAACGGATCCTGTAATCAACAATGTATTTTTAAAGGGTTTGGCTGCTAAAAAAGAAGCTGCTGGCGCACAAGAATTAGCCGATTATGTAAAAGAAAAAATGAAAAACTAATTTCAGTATACAATCAAAAAGCGCCTCGATTTATTCGGGGCGTTTTTATTTCCATGATAAAGTACTAGATGCTTTCAATTCTATAGATAAAGGAATAATATCAATTCCATTGCTACTACTACCAGACAATTTAGTGGTAACAACCTCAGTAATCATCTTAGCCGACCCTAAATCATATATTCTTTCTGCACGAGCGATTCCTTTCAAGTTTTGTTGAATAGATTGCCCAGACTGAGTAAAAGAAGTTTTAAGTACTAAATCAGACAAAACAGAAACCGTAGCCTTATTATCTTGTACTTTCAGAATTAGATATTGGTGGATTGTTTTACTACTATCACTAAAAGTAGAATCGGACCAGCTTAGTCCAGCTTTAACAACAGAAGGGGCAAAAGGCAAAAAATATTTGCCTGCATCTTCTAATTCAATATCAAAAAATGGATTGGATTTACTAGGGGATTGTACTGCGTGAAACTGTTTAACCTCAACAGTTTTAGGCTTATTCACTACTTCTTTTAGCCAAGCCAACTCATTGCTATTTAAGCCAATGGTATCATCGCTATTAAAAATTTGCTCTTGGCCAAAAGCAAAAAGTTTTCCTTTTACAGATATTACAGTAGCTGTAAGTTGAAAATATTCATCTTCAGCACGAAGAATGGCAAACTGGGTATTGGTGGTTTTATTCGACTGAAAGAAAAGTGGCTGATTAGGTATATGAAATGTTGTGTTATTGTTGAGCGTGTGAGTAACAATAAAGTCATTAGTAGGCTTTGCATTTTGGGCAATACTATTATTGTAAAGAAGTACAAACGATACAACAATTACAATTATAGGATTGATACTCAAACGCATATTTATTGAAATTACCATGAGCCTCCTGCACCGCCGCCGCCGCTACTACCTCCACCAAAACCACCAAATCCACCACCGCCGAAACCGCCGCCTCCACCACCAAAGCCCCCGCCACCACGGTTGTTGCCACCTAATAAAGAAGACCATAATAATGCTTCTGCAACATTTGCTGCACCGCGTCTACTCATCATGCCACCACCTCTTCCCCCACCGCCGCGGCCACCAGCACCAAGTACAAAAATGACCACAATTACGATGAATAAAAAAGTAAGAATTGAGTTGCCGCTTTTTCCACCACTGCTTGGCTTGTTGCGTTTGGTTTTATATTCTCCCACTGCT
>JBKBWE010000268.1:0-1606 GCA_046289145.1 Sediminibacterium sp. | reverse complement strand
GCATTATCAATACCCCTAAAATAATTTTGCTGCTTAAATTCTGGAACAATTTCGTTTCTGTAAATGCTAGAAGCAGTGATATCGGGTATAGCACCTTCTAATCCATAACCCACTTCAATCCACACTTTTCTATCTTCAATAGAAGCCAATATTAACACCCCATTATTGGTTTTCTTATTTCCTATACCCCAAGATCTAAATAATTTATTGGCATATTCTTGAACTTCATACCCTTCTAAAGTTTTTAGAATAACTACAGCAATTTGATTAGAAGTGCTATCATCTAAAGCAACAAGCTTTTCTTCTAAAATAGCCACTTGCTCTTTACTTAGTACACCAGCTAAATCGTTTACTAATCTAGGCGGGTTGGGGGGAGCAATAACTGTCTGGGCAAAAACACCTAAAAAATTAGCAAGTAAGAATAATATGAGTAGTAGTTTCTTCATTTATTTTCCAAAAACAATATCGTCAGGTAATTCATTTTTATCGGTAGCACCATCGTAAGGGAAGTGGGTAACCAATGCTTCCCCAATATCTTTGATGATATGGGCAATACCTTCCACAAAATGCTTTTGCTTAAATTCGGCAAGCATCATCTCTACTTCTTTGTTCCAAAAAGCATGGCCAACTTTCTGGTGAATGCCTTCATCTCCAAATACGGCCAATTGATGATCGTCCATCGCTAAATACAACAGCACCCCATTGCGGGATGCTGTTTGATCCATCTTCAATTGATAAAAGATCTCTTTTGCCCTATCAACAGGATTAACCATTTTGCATTTAGATTCAACAAAAATCCTTACTTCACCACTGGTGCGAAGCTCAGCTTGTTGAATAGCTGCTATAATAATTTCCTTTTCAGCGGGAGTAAAATATTCACGCTGTTTCTTTTTGAATAATCCAAACATGCAATTGAATTAGAATTTTACTTCTGGTGCTTTTTCAGAACCTACTTCTGCTTTAAACCCTTCTTTTACTTTGAAGCCAGTAATACTAGCCAAAATATTCATCGGGAAAGATCTTGCTTTAACATTATAAGCAGCAACTGCAGCGTTAAAATCGTTTCTAGAAACCTTTATGCGATTCTCTGTGCCTTCTAATTGAGCTTGTAAGCCTCTGAAAGCTTCATTGGCTCTAAGATTTGGGTAATTTTCGGTTACCATTAACAAACGGCCTAATGCCTGAGACAACTGACCTTGAGAAGCTTGGAATTCTTGAAGCTTTTCAGGAGTTAGGTCTTTAGCATCCACTTTCATTTGGGTTGCACTAGCTCTAGCTTTAACTACGTTTTCTAGCGTGCTTTGCTCAAAGTTAGCTTCTCCCTTTACGGTGTTTACCAAATTAGGTATTAAATCTGCCCTGCGCTGGTAGTCACTTTGTACATTATTCCAAGACTGGCTAACGGTTTCATCTAATTTTACCAAGCCATTATAACCACTCATACCACATCCGCCAATTAATACAATTAATCCGATAATGACAATAAGGGTAATTCTCTTTGTGTTCATAGTTGTTGTATTTGATGTAAGATAATTGTTTGTTGTTTGATTGTATACAATTATTACAACAAAAATGCCATTTATTTATATATGACGGAATGACTGTT
>JBKBWE010000267.1:0-3973 GCA_046289145.1 Sediminibacterium sp. | reverse complement strand
ACCTGCCTGCAATATTCATTCCTATATTACTGTACCTAAATTCTAATCCTGGGTTTGCCATGATTTCTTTTTTGGTGGCAAATTCTTCTACTTCTTCTTCTAAGCTATTGTATCTTCCTCTTTTAAGGATATTGGCTAGTTTAATTGGCTCCGATTCAATACCTGTTAAATGACTTAAGCAATGTCTTATTGTAATAAACCCTTTACTGTACTTAGTAAATACGGGTAAGTACTTACTTATTTTATCGTCTAATGAAATTTTTCCTTCGTCTACCAATGTCATTATTAATGCGGCAGTTAACCATTTGCTGCTACTGGCAATTGGGGCTTGTGTCTTAGGCGTAAATTCTCCTGCAGATTTAGAAAAAATGATTTTCCCGTCCTTATATACTAGAATGACAAATTCTTTACCCAACTCTTTATTGGAAGCTGCAATGGCGGTTTCTAATTGCTGAAAATTAAACTGAGCCTTTATTGGCTGTAATAATAACAGAAAACCCATTGCTAGGCTGACTATTACGCATGTTTTCCATTTGTTTAGCGACATATTTTCCGAATTATTGGCTTGGATTATAGTTTGATTGATTTAATAAAGTTAAGTTAATCAACACAATTATGAATCTGAACAATTATACCATTAAAGCGCAGGAAGCAATTCAATCTGCTCAACAGATTGCTTATACCAATAGTAATCCCTCTATTGAAACAGATCACTTGTTAAAAGCATTGATAGCGGAAAAAGATTCGGCTATTGATTTCTTGTTAAAAAAGAACAATGTGAACCCTGTTTTTTTAGAAGCGAAACTGATGGAGCAGCTAAATAAACTACCTAAAATTCAAGACGGTGAACCTGCGCAAGCAGCAGGCAGAGATTTTAGCAATGTGTTGTTAAAAGCAAATGCGGTAATGGGTTTATTCAAAGACGAATTCATAACTCCAGAACACTTATTAATGGCATTGGTGCAAATGAATGATGCTACTGGTAAATTATTAAAGAGTGCTGGATTAACCGAAAAAGGATTAACCACAGCAATTAAGGATTTGCGCAAAGGAGATACCATTCAATCGCAAGCTCAGGAAACGCAGTTGAATATGTTGAATAAGTTTGCAAAGAATCTGAATGATATGGCTAGGAAAGGCAAACTAGATCCTGTAATTGGAAGAGACGAAGAAATTAGAAGAACCCTCCATATTTTAACTAGAAGATCAAAAAATAATCCCATTTTAGTGGGTGAGCCTGGTGTAGGTAAAACGGCTATAGTAGAAGGATTGGCGATGCGTATTGTGAATGGGGATGTTCCTGAAAACCTAAAATCTAAAGTGATTTATGGATTAGATATGGGACAATTAATTGCTGGTGCCAAATATAAAGGTGAGTTTGAAGAGCGTTTAAAAGGAGTAGTTAAAGAAGTAGCTTCAAGTGAAGGTGAAATTATTTTATTCATCGATGAAATACATACTTTAATTGGTGCAGGTGGTGGAGAAGGCGCCATGGATGCTGCCAATATTTTAAAGCCTGCTTTAGCAAGAGGTGAATTGCGTGCAATAGGAGCCACCACTTTAAATGAGTATCAAAAATATTTTGAGAAAGACAAAGCATTAGAGCGCAGATTTCAAAAAGTAATTATTGATGAACCAACTGTGGAGGATGCTATATCAATTTTGCGTGGATTAAAAGATCGTTACGAAACCCATCACCACGTTAGAATAAAAGACGAAGCTATTATAGCTGCAGTTGAATTGTCTAATAGGTATGTGACCGATCGTTTTTTGCCAGATAAAGCCATCGATTTAATTGATGAGAGTGCGGCCAAATTAAGGCTAGAAATGAATTCAATGCCAGAAGAGTTAGATAAATTAGAAAGACAAATCAGGCAGCTTGAAATTGAAAGAGAAGCCATCAAACGTGAAGATGATGAAGATAAATTAAAAGAGCTCAATATTGAAATAAGCAATCTTGCTGTTGAAAGAGATACACTTAAAGCAAAGTGGACACAAGAAAAAGAGCTAGTAGAAAAAGTGCAATCTGCTAAAGCAAAAATTGAACAATTAAAGCAAGAAGCAGAGCAAGCAGAGCGTAATGGTGAATATGGTAAAGTGGCTGAAATTAGATATGGTAAAGTAAAAGAGCAAGAAACGCTAATTACTTCTGTAACCGAACAGCTATTGAATTCTTCTGAAAAAAGGTTATTGAAAGAAGAAGTAGATGCAGAAGATATTGCAGAAAGTATTGCTAAAGCTACGGGCATACCTGTTGCAAAAATGTTACAAGGCGAAAGAGAAAAATTATTGCATTTAGAAGAAGAGTTGCATAATCGAGTGGTTGGTCAAGAAGAAGCTATTAGTGCTGTGTCTGATGCCATAAGAAGAAGCAGGGCTGGATTGCAAGATCCCAAAAAGCCAATTGGTTCATTTATTTTCTTAGGCACTACTGGTGTTGGTAAAACTGAATTGGCAAAGGCTTTGGCTGAGTACTTGTTTGATGATGAAACAATGATGACTCGTATTGATATGAGTGAATACCAAGAAAAGCATACCGTTTCTAGACTAATTGGTGCTCCTCCCGGATACGTTGGTTATGATGAAGGCGGACAACTAACAGAAGCTGTTCGAAGAAAACCGTATAGTGTGGTATTATTAGATGAAATTGAAAAAGCGCATCCCGATGTATGGAATGTAATGCTTCAAGTGCTTGATGATGGAAGACTAACGGATAATAAAGGTAGAATGGTGAATTTTAAAAATACCATCATCATTATGACCAGCAATATCGGAAGTCATCTCATTCAAGATGCTTTTGAAGGTGTGGCTGAAACCGGAATAGAAGAAGCTACGGAAAAAGCAAAATCGGAAGTAATGCAATTGTTAAAACAAACGGTAAGACCTGAGTTCTTAAATAGGGTGGATGAAGTAATCATGTTTAGCCCTTTAAATAAAACCCAGCTTAGAGGGATTGTAACTATTCAATTGGATGGGCTTAAAAAATTAGTGGCTGAGAATGATATCACGTTAAACTTTAGTGACTATTTAATTGACTATTTAATTGAACAAGGCTTTGATGCTCAATTAGGTGCAAGGCCATTAAAGCGGTTGATTCAGAAACTCATTGTGAATGCGTTGAGTAAAAAAATACTCTCTGGTGATATAGATAAATCTCAACCTGTTTTGGTAGATGTATTTGATGGACTGGTTGTTTTCAGAAATGACTAAATTAGAGAAATGAATTTTATGAAATATCTACTTAGTCTCTTCTTTACACTATTCAGCACTTTTTTATTGGGGCAGAATATGTTTTTGGCAAAGCCAGTTACCCATTTTGTAGAAGTGTATGATGAGAAAGGGAATTTATTTAGTGGTAACGTGGGAAGCATTAAGGGCAGTGCACTTTGGAAAGATGAATGGTGCAATGCGAATGTTGAAATGTTCAACGGTAAAACTTTCAGTAACATGAAGTTGATTGTGAATTTGGTAAATGGGAATATTCATTTTTTAGAGAAAGATGCCGAGTTTCAATTTATTGAACCTGTTAAAAAAATCACGTTATTTTATAGCTCTGAAGGAATGTACGACTCTACTGTTTTCATTAAAATGGCTGCTAATAATTCTTTATTGTATGAAATAAAAGCACGAGGATCTAAATACTATTTGTTAGACCTTGTTCAAAAAAAAGCAGCTGATACCTACGATTATGGTAAGTCTTCGGGCGGGAAAGAATTCAGGGTTTTTAATGAATCATTTCTATACAATTTAACAACTTCAGAATTAATAGCTGTTAAAGGTAAAACAATGCAAGAATTATTTATTGCAGATGCAAACGCATTACCAACTGCTTGTAAGCAATCTAAAAAGAAATCTACTATAAAAGATATTAAAGCTTTATTAGCTGCATGGTAAAAAAAGTTTTTTTGTTAAAATTTAATTAACAGGCAACGGCACGTATTTTGCCAGCGTCTATTCTGTATAAAAGCCAACC
>JBKBWE010000266.1:0-3976 GCA_046289145.1 Sediminibacterium sp. | reverse complement strand
TGCAGTACACAAGGGAGGCATCAATGCTGTAGCAATTGCGACGCCAGGAATAGGATTACCTTTTTCAGCTCTTGTAGTGGCAATCACACCTACTAACCCTCCAAAAAAGGCAATCAATACATCATAAATATTGGGAGAAGTTCTGGCCAATAATTCACTCTGAGCATCTTTAAAAGGACTGATGAAAAAGTAAATAGTAGAAACCAGTAAACTAACCACAGTGGCAATCAATAAATTTTTTGCTGACTTTTTTAAGATAACAAAATCATAGGTACCTAGGGCAAAACCCGCACCCACAATAGGGCCCATTAATGGAGAAATAAGCATTGCACCAATAATAACTGCTGTTGAATTTACATTTAATCCAACCGATGCCACCACAATAGCGCAAGCCAATATCCAAAGGTTAGCACCCCTAAAGCTAATATTGCTGACAACATTTTCGAGTACTTTGGCTTTTTCTTCTTCCCCGTTATGCAAATCAATAAAACCGAGTAATTTGTTCATACACTTAAAGATATCCGATTAGTAACACAAATACAATTGATGTTTGCACACTATTGCCCTTCATATAAAAAAGAAGCTGTTTCAAAAAGAAAATGAGGTATTTGATGAAAAAAATAATATTCAAAACGAAAATTGATTAACTTTAATTCACCTCCCCAAAGATTTCGATTTATTACACTATTAAGCTTTGCACATGAAAAGAGCAATACTTCTCTTTCTAATGGCAAATATTATGAGCTATTCCTATGCCAATAATATTTCTATTCAGAAAGTTGCCATTACAGACACCAATAAAACCGCAAAAACAGCCGCAATTCGATTCAACATTTCTTGGGAAAATTCCTGGAGAGACGCGATAAACTGGGATGCAGCTTGGATTTTTGTAAAATTTCGTAGACCACAAGATAGTGTTTGGAGATACAAGCATATGACTATGTCTGCATCTGGCAATAACACAGGAACAGGAACTGCTACCATGAAATTTGCCATTCCAGATGACCGAAAGGGAGCATTTTATTATAGATCAGGTATTGGTTCTGGAAATATTAAAATGGATAGTGTAAAGTTGGTCTGGAATTATGGGGCCGACAGCGTATCCGTTATTGATAGTGTAGAAGTAAAAGTATTTGCAACTGAAATGGTTTATGTACCACAGGGAAATTATTCTTTGGGTGATGGGAATGGAAAAGAAAAGAGTCAATATTCATTTCAAATAAAAAGTGCTCCTTACAACTTTGTAACCATTACCGATAAGTGGTCGCCCCTTGTAAACATCATGGTAAATATAAATGATGGCGGCAGTGACGACGCTACCCTATATAAAGATGGTATTAGGATTTCCGGGTTAGAGGGATTAGACATCAATAATGACAAAGTCGCTGACCTTCCAGATTTCCCCACTGGATATCGAGCATTCTATTGTATGAAGTACCCAGTAACTCAAGGGCAGTACGCTGATATGTTGAATACGCTAAGTTTAAGAGACTCTACATTACCAAGTTGGATGCAATCGAATGACACCACGAGGCTGAAAAAAATAAATCCAAAATACAAAGCTGCTTTACAAAATTTAGATCCATTTTACTACAATTTACCCAATGACTTGCAAAGACATACGATTTCATTGGACTCCACTGAAGCCAAGTATTTTGTAAGCAGGCCAGACAGAGCATTTGGAAGAGGACAGACCAATTATTACGAATCCTATTCAGATTGGGCTGCTCTTAGGCCGATGTCGGAAATGGAATATGAAAAAGCAGCTCGAGGTCCACTTCCACCCATGTATAAAGCACCAAAACAAGGTAATTTTTTCCCATCAGTAAGCGACACTACAAGTAACTGGTCCGGCTTTGATTGGGCATGGGGGAATGATACTACTTTGGCAAGGGAATCAAACATGTACGGGAATAATGCATTTTCAACTTTGTCATTCAGTGGCAATGAAAATGGAACTGAATCTTTTTCAAATTATAATGTTTTCAAACGATATATAAATCCAATTGGAAATGCTGGCGCGATGATGAATGGTTCAACTTCTGGTGGTGACGGGGGCTCAGGACCTTTTCGTGTTGGGATATTTGCAACCGATACTTCATCAAGAATTTCTTCAGGAGCCACTTATTATGGTATTATGGATTTTAGTAAGAATGTTGCACAATACTCAGTGAGTGCAGGAAGTACAAGGTCAAGAACTTTTTCCTACAAAAAAAATGGGGATGGCATTCTAAACTATCAAGGACAACCAGATCAGAATGAATTTTTTGTTCAATCAAATAATGGTCCTATGATTGGTGGCGGTACTCTATATATTTCTAAACAAAGAGAAGTATCAAATAGACAAACATTTAGCAATTTCACTGGATTCAGATCAGTAAGAACAGCGCCCGCTGATTAATTAAACTATTCTACTTGAAAAAAGTACTATTTATATTATTACTGACCTTGATATATTTGGGTTCTTCAGCACAAGCAATTGTGCTAAGAAAACCTGTAAAAGGAGATATCTGGCCGTCCTATTCAAAACAGAGAATAGAATGGGATGCCGCCAATATTGATAATATTAAAATTGAATCTTCTTTAGATTCTGGTAGAACTTGGAAGGTAGAAGTGTCAAGTTATGCAGCCCCTGCTGGTTTTTATGAATGGGAAGTACCTAATAAAACATCGGATAGCTGTTTTATTAGAATTACAGATGTAGATGATCCAACAAAATCAACTTCAAATTACCCAAATAATCCCTTCAAAATTCCGCCACCTGGCATCACCATTGATTCTATTCCATCTAGTATTTATAAAGGATCAGTTCAACCGATAACTTGGGTTTCAAGCGGGGTAAGAAAAGTCAATATTTTCGTCAGTTATAATAATAAAGTAAGTTTTACCAAAATTGCTGATTCTGTAAATGCCAATAGTTATTACTTTAATTGGATTGTTCCGAATACGCCGGGAAATCAATGTTTTCTTGTACTTAATGATGCTAATAACAATTCTTTATCCGACACTTTAAAAATGTCGTTTAATCTTATCGATTTCCCAGTTATCAACAATAATAAATACAAGGGAGGTTTTTTTGATGGTCATGCATCTTCAGCCAACAAAGCCAATATTTTAAAGCTACTTACATTAAACAACGCAGACTCTGTTTATGGGAGTTCTATACAAAACATTAAATGGGATGCAAGAAATATTGATTTAATCGATATTTATTATTCAGCAAACAATGGATCAACTTGGAGTTTAGTTGCAGATAATATCAGTGCAGTTGCAGGTCAGTACATTTGGAAAGCTAGCTCCACTCCTACTAATCAAGCTAAAATTAAAATTGTTGCAATAGCTGATTCAACTATTGTCTCCATAAGTACTAATCCTTTTATAATTAGAAAAAAGGAACTAAAATTTAGTTCGATAGATTCTTCAAGTACATTCAATAAAGGTGGTGTATTTCCAATCAGTTGGCAAAGTGGGGGCGTCAACTTTATCAAACTTAAATTAGTTTCTAATAAAATAGACAGTACACTAAAAGATTCCATACCTGCTAATTATGAAATGTATAACTGGATTATAAACCCTTCAACGGTTGACTCTTTTAGATTGGTTTTAGTTGATCTTGCGGACTCCACGGTATCAGATACTGCAAAAAATATTGTCTTAAAATCTTTAGTAAATAGCAATCCCGCAAAATACAGAGGTGGATCTTTTGATGGACACGCATCTAAGTCAAATACATTAAGTAGCATTAAGTTACTTTATCCCAACGGAGGAGAAAACCTATCGGTTCAAAACAATACCACTATATTATGGAAGAACAACAATATAGAAAAGATAAAACTTGAACTTTCCATTGATAGTGGCAGCACATGGACTGCTTTAAATGCAGATATTACTGGCACCATCAATAGTTTTGTCTGGAAAACACCAAACAGCCCCTCTAATCAATGCCTTATTAAAGTTAGTGATGCAGCAGATGCTA
>JBKBWE010000265.1:0-3986 GCA_046289145.1 Sediminibacterium sp. | reverse complement strand
AATATTCAATTGATATTTGAATCTGGAATTAAAGCAAACATGGATTATTCGGTAAATGAACCTATTGCAAATAGAGAAGGATCACTCACTATCTTTTCTTCGAAGGGCAGCATTAAAGCTGGGGGTTCTTATTTAAATAATTTGGAGTTTCAAATAGACGATGTTGAGCTAGCGGCTAAATTGCAAAAAGAACTAGATGCAATGAATAAAGAGCAGTTTATGGCCAACGATTACGGTCATTATAAAGGCAGTATGCGCAACCATCATCAGGTATACAATAGTTTAATTAATACGCTGTTTCACCAAACACCTTATTATACAACAGTAGAAGAAGCAAAGAACACGATTGACCTGATTAATCTCATATATCAGGCACGATAATTGAATTAACTTGAATAAAATTCAAGTACTATGTTACCTACTTTTAATTTAATTGAATCCTCTGTCAGAGACGTTCAATTTGGAAAAAATGTAACCGTTGTTGGGCCCACTAATATTTATGGATGTTATATTGGCCATGATTCTTTTGTTGGACCATTTACTGAAATTCAAAAAGACGTTCATATTGGCGAGCGATGCAAAATACAATCGCATAGTTTTATTTGTAGTTTAGTAACTATTGGCAACGATTGTTTTATTGGACACGGGGTAATGTTTATTAATGATTTGTTTTCGGAAGGTAAACCCTCGGGCGACCAAAATAAATGGCAGCCAACACGAATTGGCAACCATGTTTCTATAGGCAGCAATGCCACTATACTTCCTGTACATATTTGCGATCAAGTGGTTATAGGTGCGGGGGCCGTTGTAACCAAAGACATTACTGAACCAGGGGTATATGCTGGAAATCCAGCAAAGAAAATTCGTTAAACCTTGATATAGATTTTTTTCTTGTCTAATACATAAACGATAAGCCAATAAAATCCAATCATTAATAAAGCATAAACCAGAGAGCCTACTCTTGGGTCATCTGCAATTGGTTTGCATAAATTATTGTAAAACCATGGTAAGAAAGAAGTGTAATGTTTGGTGCCATCGGCATCTGTTTCATTAACCCATCTAAACATGCCTAATACTCTTGGTAAAAAACCACTCAAAACAAAAATGAATAAGGGGTTTTTTCCAAATACATCAAAGAACCTACTCCAAGCACCTTTAGCTCCTTTAAATTCAATGGCATAAATCATTACCCCAATGGTTAAAATAGCAAGGCCCGTAGTATAAATGGTATAACTACTGGTCCATATTTTTTTATTGATTGGGAAAACCAAATCCCAGCAATAACCTGTAAAAGTTAAAACAAGACCTGCCACTAATAATCCACTCAACATATCGGTATTCTTCCCTTTTAACTGAATGTACTGACCTACCAAAAATCCAAAAATCACTTGCACAATAGCAGCAGGGGTACTCATAAACCCTTCTGGGTCAAAAGGCACTCCTTCACCTTTATAAATATGGTTAACCCCTAAAATATTAATATCAATTGAGTTGCCAAACCATCCTTGTAAACTATAAGGGTCACCATCGGCACCCAGTGCATAACAGACAAACCAATAGAGTAAAAGAATAGCCATACCAATGATATAAGCTCCCTTGGTTTTACCATAAAAAACAATCACTGAGGCAAAGAAATAACAAAGGGCAATTCTTTGAAGCACGCCTAAAATCCGCACATTTTCCCAGGACTTCCCAACTAAATTTTCACCGTCCCATTTAACAAACGGACTCCAATGTAATAAAACCCCAATTCCAAAAATGAGCAAGGTACGTTTGATTACTTTTTTCCAAAACTCACCTGCACCAGCTGCTTCAAAGCGAGGCATCACAAAAGCCATGGCATTTCCAACCGCAAATAAAAAGAATGGGAATACCAGATCGGTGGGGGTTACGCCGTGCCAAGGGGCATGTTTCAGTGGTCCAAAAATATGGCTCCAACTACCTGGGTTGTTTACTAAGATCATGAGTGCCACCGTAGCACCCCTGAAAACGTCTAAAGAATAGTATCTGTTGCCCATAATTGAACTGTTGTAGCTAAGATAAATCAAATGCTTTAGTAAGCCAATTTATATAGATATGCATTTAAGGTTGCATATTTGCATCAATTGAATGTTATGAAAAAAGCATTAATCACAGGAATAACCGGACAAGACGGTGCGTATTTAGCAGAATTACTGCTGAAGAAAGGTTATGAAGTACATGGCATCAAACGCAGAAGTTCATTGTTTAATACGCAAAGGATAGATCATTTTTATGAAGATCCGCATATACCAGATCGTCATTTGGTATTGCACTATGGAGACCTTACAGATAGCACTAATTTAATTAGAATTATACAAGAAGTGCAGCCTGATGAAATTTACAATTTAGCTGCAATGAGTCACGTGCATGTGAGTTTTGAAACACCAGAATATACTGCCAATGCAGATGGAGTTGGTGCGCTAAGAATTTTAGAAGCCATTCGTTTGTTGGGCTTGACTAAAAAAACCAAATTTTACCAAGCATCTACATCTGAATTATATGGTTTAGTGCAGGCGGTTCCGCAAAGTGAGACCACCCCTTTTTATCCAAGAAGTCCTTATGCAGTGGCTAAATTATATGCATATTGGATTACAGTGAATTATCGTGAAGCTTATGGCATGTATGCATGTAATGGAATTTTATTTAATCATGAAAGTCCATTGCGTGGAGAAACTTTTGTAACTAGAAAAATTACCCGAGCAGTAGCTAGAATTTCAATGGGATTACAAGAAACCCTTTACTTAGGAAACTTAGATGCACAAAGAGATTGGGGCCATGCCAAAGATTATGTAGAAGGAATGTGGCGCATGTTACAACAAGATACTCCAGAAGATTTTGTACTAGCTACTGGAATTACCACATACATTAGAGATTTTGTAAAAATGGCATTTGCAGAAGTTGGGGTTGAATTAAGTTTTAACGGAGAAGGGGTGAATGAAGTGGGAGTGATTAGTAAAATAACCAATACAACTACCCATGGCATGAAATTGGGTCAGGTTGTTGTTAAAGTAGACCCTCGCTATTATAGACCTACCGAAGTAGATTTATTAATTGGTGATGCTACCAAAGCAAAAACAAAATTAAATTGGACGCCACAATATACTTTGGCTGAAATGGTGAAAGAAATGGTGGCAGCAGATATTATTGTATTTAAAAAAGAACAGTTGTTGCAGAACAACGGATTCACTATAGAGAAAGAACATGAATAAGAATGCAAGTGTATATGTAGCAGGCCATAGAGGAATGGTTGGAAGTGCTATTGTTAGACAATTACAAGCAGCAGGATTCACTAATATTATTACACGAACTTCTGCTGAATTAGACTTGAGAAATCAACAAGCGGTAGCCGAATTTTTTGCAATCCAAAAGCCAGCTTATGTTTTTTTAGCGGCAGCCAAAGTAGGTGGAATTATTGCCAATAATACCTACCGGGCAGAATTTATTTATGATAACCTAATGATGGAGAGCAATATTATTCATCAGAGTTATGTAAATGGGGTACAAAAATTATTGTTCTTAGGCTCTTCATGCATTTATCCAAAAATGGCGCCTCAACCACTGAAAGAAGAATATTTACTGAGTGGTTATTTAGAAGAAACCAACCAGCCATATGCTATTGCAAAAATTGCCGGTATTGAATTATGCGATAGCTACAGAGCACAGTATGGATGTAATTTTATTTCTGCCATGCCCACCAATTTATATGGGCCCAACGATAATTACGATTTAGAAAAAAGCCATGTTTTGCCTGCTATGTTGCGAAAGTTTATTACGGCAAAAGCGAATAATGATCCTTCGGTTACTATATGGGGAACTGGAACTCCTAAAAGAGAATTTTTGCATGTAGATGATTTGGCTGAAGCCTGCATGTACTTAATGGAGCATTATAATGAAAAAGGACTAGTCAATATTGGAACGGGTATAGATATTACTATTTTAGAATTAGCCCAAATGGTAAAGCAAGT
>JBKBWE010000264.1:0-4018 GCA_046289145.1 Sediminibacterium sp. | reverse complement strand
TATCTAACAATAGATCGCCATGGGAATAATCAAAGACAGGTTTAAAGCAAAAGCTGATATAGCTAGTGCCGAGATTAAATCAATTATTAAGGAACACGGAAATAAAAAAGTAGGGGAAGTGACCCTGGCCCAAATATACCAAGGAATGCGTGGTATTACCGGTTTGGTAACCGAAACCAGCTTATTAGATGCCCAAGAAGGGATCAGATTCAGAGGGTATTCAATTCCTGAATTACAACAAAAATTACCTAAAGCACCTAAAGGCGGCGAGCCTTTACCTGAAGGGTTATTCCATTTAATGTTGGTAGGAGAATTGCCTTCTGATGAAGAAGCCAACCATATTACCAGTGTTTGGCAGCGCAGAAGTCATGTTCCAAACCATGTGTTTGCAACAATTGATGCTTTACCATTAAGTACGCATCCAATGACCATGTTTGTAGTAGGGGTAATGGCATTGCAAACCGAAAGCAATTTTGCCAAAGAGTATTCCAAAGGAATGAATAAGAAAGATTATTGGAATGCTACTTACGATGATGCAATGGATTTGATTGCACGCTTGCCTAGAATTGCAGCATATATCTATAGAAGAAAGTACAAGAACAACGATCATATTCAACCCAATGGTTTGTTAGATTGGGCTGGAAACTTTGCCCATATGATGGGATACGACGATG
The DNA here is from genome assembly GCA_046289145.1 of Sediminibacterium sp. Classification (GTDB taxonomy): domain Bacteria; phylum Bacteroidota; class Bacteroidia; order Chitinophagales; family Chitinophagaceae; genus Sediminibacterium. Next base: position 3,344 of record JBKBWE010000264.1, on the reverse strand, counting down.
AAAGCTTTAAGGAGTTGATGCGTTTGTATATGACCATACATGCGGACCATGAGGGTGGAAACGTTTCAGCACATACTACGCATTTAGTTGGTTCTGCATTAAGCGATCCTTTCTTAAGTTATGCTGCAGGAATGAATGGATTAGCGGGTCCATTGCATGGATTGGCCAACCAAGAAGTAATCAAGTGGATTTTTGAAATGCAAGAAAAGTTGGGTACAGATAGTCCTAGCAAAGAACAAATAGCACAATATGTTCAAGATACCCTTACTTCAGGAAAAGTAGTACCTGGATATGGACACGCTGTATTGCGTAAGACCGATCCGAGGTTTACTGCACAAATGGAGTTTGGTAAAAAACATATGCCAGATGATAAATTGGTGAACACTGTTTGGAATATTTACGAAACAGTTCCTCCTATTTTACAATCATTGGGTAAGATTAAAAACCCTTGGCCCAATGTAGACGCACATAGTGGTGCATTGTTGATACACTATGGTTTTGTAGAGTATGAATTCTATACCGTTTTATTTGCTGTGAGCCGCGCATTGGGTGTAATGGCTAGCTTGTGTTGGGATAGAGCATTGGGTTCTCCATTGGAGCGTCCAAAGTCTGTAACCACCGAGTCTGTAAAGCTTTGGTTAGAAGGTAAGGATCAGATTTGGGAGTAACACTTAGTTGGAGTTGAAAATGCTCCTTTATGATATTGTGAAAAGAGCCCGGCTATGAAAATGGTCGGGTTTTTTATTGTTTAAGCATTTTTTCACTTTTCGCATGTCAATTTATAACTACTTTTACTTTATTAAAAAGTATCATTGAGTCAAAAAATTACGAAAAATAGCCCTTCCAATATTTTAAAATCCATGTCTGGTTTAATGGCGTGGACGGTTTGGGTACTTATTTTTTTTCTTGGTACCATAAAGAGTAATATCCCTAATTCACAATTGATGAAGGCAACTAATTCAGCAGTTGCACCTTCAAATAATAAAGCCAGTTTACCTTCTAATAATCCAGACCCACTTCAATTGCCAGAGGACTTTGAAGGGTTCATTTCAGAATTTGATGATGAATCTGATGATCATAAGAAAAGCATATTAGCCATTTCTTTTATTCAGTTTTTTACAGTAAAGCAAATAAATGAAATTCAATCAGTTCAGTCTTTTCAATATAATCACTCTAGACAACAAACCATAGCGATTCCGCTATTTATACTCCATCATTCTTGGAAAAGCTACCTCGTTTAATTTTTTGATTTGAACAGTATTTAATGCAATTACTGCATTAACGCAATGTGTTAAGTGGTTCATCACTTATCCTACCCATTTTACATTTCTTAGTCAATCGAAAAACATGAAACAGGTTTTAATTTCCATAATTACTGCAACCATGTTATTTACTACCAGTTGCAAAGATCACAAAGAAGAAAAACAAGAGGAAATACAATTTATTGTAACGAGTCCAATTGAAATCGACACAACCATTAATAAAGAATATGTTTGCCAGTTACAGTCTGTACAGCATATAGAAATACGGGCATTAGAAAAAGGTTATTTACAACATATATATGTTAACGAAGGACAGTTTGTGAAAAAAGGGCAGATAATGTTCCAAATTATGCCAATGATTTATCAGGCTGAAACTGAGAAGTCACAAGCAGAAGTTAATTACGCGAAAATTGAATACCAGAATACTAAGCAGCTCGCAGATAGTAATATTGTTTCTAAAAATGAACTTGCACTAGCAAAAGCGAAGCTAGATAAGGCCAAGGCAGAATTGTCTCTGTCTAAGGCTCATCTTTCTTTTACGGAGATTCGCGCACCTTTTAATGGAATTATCGATCGTTTTAACGTGCGACTTGGGAGTCTTTTAGATGAAGGAGAACTATTAACTACATTGGCAGACAACAGTAAAATGTGGGGGTACTTTAATGTGCCTGAGGCAGAATACCTAGATTATATTTCATTGGAGAAAAAAGCAGCTAATGCAGTTGTAAACTTAGAAATGGCAAATCATAAATTGTTTGACCAAAAAGGAGCCGTAGAAACCATTGAAGCAGATTTTAATAATGAAACTGGGAATATCGCATTTAGAGCCACTTTCCCTAATCCAAAGCGGATACTCCGTCACGGAGAAACGGGTAAAATACTGATGCCCATTATTCTAAACAAAGCCATTTTAATTCCTCAAAGAGCCACATTTGATGTGCTTGATAAAAAATTTGTTTACATAGTTGATGCCAACAATACATTAAAAGCAAAGCAGATTACTGTTTCACAAGAAATGCCCCACCTATACGTGGTGTCTTCAGGACTGAGTGCAAAAAACAAAATTCTTGCAGAAGGCTTAGGAAAGGTGAAGAATAATGAGCGAATTAAATATTCGTATGTGCCTTTTGAAAAAGAATTGTCTGATCTAAACAATTTACACGCAGAATAAAGCTGGTAATCTAAAATTTTAAAAGATGTTTAATAAGTTTATTAAAAGGCCAGTGCTTGCTATTGCCTTATCTGTCGTAATAGTATTTATGGGATTATTGGCAATTAAAACATCCCCTGTTGCCCAGTTTCCCGAAATAGCACCACCCCGTGTCAATATTTTTATTGAGTTTCCAGGGTCTAATGCCGATGTATTAGTAAAATCTACTTTGACCATATTGGAGCGCGCCATTAATGGAGTGCAGGGCATGCAATACATGATTTCAGATGCCACAAGTGCAAGTGAAGCAACCATTGAAGTGATTTTTGAACCTGGTACAGATCCTACATTGGCTGCAGTTAGAGTTAAGTCTAGAGTTGATCAAGTGATGACCAATTTACCACCACTCGTACAAAGAGAAGGGGTGATTATTTCGCCGCTTCAGCCGAGTATGTTGATGTACTTAAATCTGTTTAGTAAAGAGAATGATGTTGATGAAAAGTATTTATTCAACTATGCTAATACGTACATCTTGCCAGAACTTCAACGAATCAATGGAATGGGATTTGCGCAAGCTATTGGTAGCCGTGCATTTGCTATTCGCGTATGGTTAGACCCTGAGCGAATGAGGGCATATAATATTTCTGCAGAAGAAGTGTTAAAATCAATTGATGAACAAAGTGTTTTAGCAAGACCCGGTAGAGTTGGGTTAAGTTCGGGTAAAACAGCTCAGTCGCAAGAATATGTTTTTACTTATAAAGGATGGTACAATAAACCTGAACAATATCAGGATATCATCATCAAAGCCAATTCAAAAGGTGAAATTTTGAAGTTAAAAGATATTGCAGAAGTTGAAGTAGGAAGTGAGTTTGTGGATATTTATTCTAACAAAGATGGACATCCCTCGGCTTCTTTGGTGCTAAAACAAAACC